>OMQS01000122.1 GCA_900313295.1 uncultured Eubacteriales bacterium | reverse complement strand
GCCTCGATCTCCTGGCTGATCCTCTCCAGATACGTCCCGAACTCCGACACCGCTACATAGCTGCCCTTCAGCTCCGTTTCCAGCCGATCCATCTCCTTGCACACGGCGTCCGCCGACTTCACGATGAGACTTTTCAGCTCCACCACCGTCTGCGCCTGCGCCGCCTGCACGGGCTTCTGCACCGTCTGCGTCTGCGGCTGCTGCTCCGCCTGCTCTGCGGCTCGGTTCAGCATCTGCGCCAGCTGAAACAGGTAAGCGTACTGCTTCTGCACCTGCTGACTCAGCGTCCCCGTAGGCGCCGGGGGCATAGTCATCACGTTCACAACCCGTCACCGTCTCTTTCATACAGCGCTGTCAGGGCAAACAGCACGCACTGTCCGCTGCCCTCCAGCTTCAGCCGCAAATAGCGGCACTGTCTGGGGCGCACGGCCACCGCCTGCCCCCGCAGGCTGCCGTTTCCCGTCAACTGTCCCTGCTTCTGCCAGCTGGCGCCTCGGTCGTAGCTCACCCACACCGTCACGGTCTTGCCCCGCTCCGGCCGCATTTGCAGCAGCAGCTTTGTCAGCCGCTTGCGCTGGGGGCTCTGCAAGCCCAGCTCCCCGCTTTCGGCCATCCACGAAAAGCTCTCCTCCGCTTCGCCGCTCTCACCGCGGAGGCTCCAGAGCTTCCCATCGGTACCGAGGCAGTAAAGCTCCGAGCCTTTGCAGGCAAAGCCCACGGCCCGCAGCCCGTCCTCTTGGTGCCACTGGCTCCTTTCGCTGTCATACACCAACAGGGTGGGCGTACCGTCCTCCTCCAGCGCCGAGAGGTAGTATTTCCCCCGCCATGTGCCGGCCACGCCGCCGTGGAGCCGTTTCTCCCCCAGCGCCTGCGACACCGTCACCGGCAGACTGCCGTCAAAGGCCTGCACCCCCTCGTCCGAGAGATACATCAGCACGCCGCCCACCACCTGCAGGCTCTTGGCACTGCCCTGCTGCACGCCGCTGCACTCCGTGGTCACGATCTGGTGCGCGCCTTGGCTGGCGGCATACACCCGCTCTATGCAGTGCTCCTTGAAGAAAATAGGGTTGCCCAGATAGCTCACCGCGCCGGTGAAAGCTCCGTCGGAGCCGCGCGCCGCCGCATAGCTGTCTGTGGCGAGCCCCTCAAAGCACCGCCAGTTTTTGAAATCCCCCAGCTTGCTGGCGTAGATCTCGTTCACGGCTCTGCCGTCCGCCATGCCGTACTTACAGCCCCAGAGCCGGTTGCCGCTCTGCACCACATAGTCCATCTCCGGCACGGTGCGGCTGACGGTCACGGCCGCCTTCAGCGCAGTGCTGCCGGCCACGGCGCCGGAAAAGGCCACCCAGTCCTCCCCCACCGCACGCAGCACCGTTTCGCCGTTGAGCCGCTCCACGCTGCAGCCAGAAATCGTCACGCCGTCGCCGGCGGCGAAGCCCTCGCCCAGGCCGGTGGCCTGCACCTTCACACACACGCCCTCTACCGCCGTCCAGCTCTCCTGGCTGAACTGCCGTAGCACCGGCACTGTGCCGGACACATCCAGCCACAGCGCGTCCTCCTCCGGCTCCTCCGGTGCGCCGGCGCTCTCCACCACGCCGCTGTAGGCCGCGCCGTCTGCATCGCACAGGCTGATGGGTGCCCCCACCGCCGCCGTCCGACTGCACTCCAGGCTGCCCCAGTCCGTCAGATCCTTGGTGTTGAGATACACCTTGTCGGGAAAAACGATAAGGTAAGCGCCCATGCTCACCAACTGCTTCTCCCCCTCCGCCAGCTCCGGCCCCGCCGCCAGACCATTCACATAGATCCGCCGTCCGTCCACCCAGAGCAGGGCGTCCTTGGCGATAAGCCCCTCGGGCTTTTCCACCGTGGCCGAAAGACCTCGGGCGGGCCGTGTCCGCAGGGCGGGATACCCCTCCGAGCAAAGATTTTTCATCTTCCGGAAGCCCCCCATGCGCACGCTCTCCCGCCTGTCAAGCCCCGGGAACTCCGTCACCGTCACCTTTTCCATATCGGTTTTTTTCAGCGTCGGAAAGAACATCCCTCCGCCTCCTTTCAGCAAAAACGCAGGCATTTGGCCGCCTGCGCCCCACCTTTTTCCCGCAGCGCCGCCGCCTGCATCTCCGCCACGCCCTCGTTCCAGAGGCTCAGTGCGTTGCTGCAGCGCACCATGTCGCCGTCTGCGTAGTGGATCTGCGCCTGAACATACAGGCCGTAGAGCCTGTCATAGGGCGCCTTGACCGCGAGCGCGGTGCCGTCCTCCAGCGCCTCGGGCACGCTCAGCTCCTCCCGCAGCGCCGGCTGCAGCACTTCCCGCAGCAACGTGCACTCCGCCTGCAAAAGCCACCACATTTTTTCCTCCCGGGTGTAGGCGTTGGGCAGCAGGCCGTCCACCTGCGCCAGCACCTGTCCCGCCGTCGTTCTGCCCATAGCCGCCTCCCTTTCAGTTGGCCATGGTGTCCATGTAGCGTCGTGCGGTGTCGGCCATCATGCGGCCGTTCTCCAGCACCTCCGCCACGCACGCGGGCACCTCCACCTCCACGCCCTTCATGATCTTGTAGTTGCGCCCGTTCACGGACACGATCACGAAGTTCTCCTCGTTCTTTCTGCCTCTGGGCAGAAAAACCTTGCTCATTTTCTCCATGGTATCTCATCCTTTCCTGTTTTCGCCTGCCGTCTTCTCCCCGCCGGGGGTCCCTCGCCGGCAGATGTACCTTCGTATGCGCGGCCATAAATGCCTCAAAACAAAACCTGCCGATCCCGCGCGTCACGCGCTGCACGTCCCGTCACATTTCCGTAGGGCGGGGTACCCTCACCCCGCCGCCCGACTCGCGCCGCATTCTCACTCCCCCGCAGGGGGACAGGATCCCCCCGCCCCCTGCGGGATTTTTCCGCGTTAGTTGGCCTTGTCCTCGCCGGAGTAGGAGGAGCCGCACTCCACGCGCACCATGTACTCGTCGTACAGGATGGCGGCAGCATGGATGCCCTTCCAGCCCACGCTGGAGCGCTGATCCAGAGGATCGGCGGTGCCGGAGGAGCCGCGGGGCTTCACGATGACCTCGGTGCCCTCGCTGAGGTCCACCACACCGTAAGCGCCCTTGCCCACGAACAGGCAGCCGTACACGGCGCAGCCCTCGGCGCCGCCCTCGCCGGGATAGATCACGGCGTTGTCGTCGGCGGTGACGTTCTTGTCCAGCGTCAGCACGGAGGCGGTGTTGCTCACTACCTTGGCACGCTGGCCGCCCACCAGAATGTAGCGGCCCGCCAGTGCGCCCTCCTTCACGGTGCCGCCGTCAAAGGTCACGGCGTTCTTGCCGCTTACTGCGCCGTTCACCGTCAGGGTGCGGCTGCCCTCCGCCAGATCCTCGCCGCAGAAGATCTTGGCCTCGGTGGTCTCCACGAAGCGCACGCCGTGCAGCTCGCCAATTTCGCCCGAGAAAAGCTCCGTGGCGGCAGCGTACTGGTGAGCGGCGATCCATGCCTCGTCCTGGCGCAGGTCGAAGGCCACGGAAGGGTGGATGATGCACACATACTTGCCGTCAAAGGTAGGCGCATTCATCTTCTTCAGCTGGGTCGCGGCCTTGGCCACCAGCTCGCTGGTCATCTTGCAGGCGGGGGTCAGGGCGGTGCGGCTGGTCACGGCGGTCTGGGTGCCTTCTGCGTTCAGCACGGGGGCGTAGATGACCTGGTTGCCCTGCTGAATCTCGTTGCGGGTCACGGTGTCCAGAGTCAGACCCATGTTGTTGCCGTGGCGGTCGGTGATCTCCAGCACCACGTCGTCAATGGCCGTCAGATCCAGCATGTCGGACACGGTGGTGTAGTCGCCGTACTGGGCCAGCTCCTTGGTGATGTAGCTGACGGAAATGCCGCTGCCGTCGGGGGTCACGCCCTCGGTGAGGGGGGTCAGCGCCTTGTCAAAGGAGCCGAACTTGCGCCACTCCACGGTCTTGCCGCCGCCCACAGGCAGAGGCTTGGTGGCGGCGAACTGGTTATGCACCAGCTGGGGCTTGGCGTTTTCCAGCAGCTCCATGCCGTAGTAAGTCTTCATTTCGGCGCTGAGGCCGCCGGTAGTCTGGGTGTTTGCGTCGGCAAACATCTGATAATTCAGTTCCATAGTCATTTTTCCTTTCTTAATTAAAATTTTTTTCCTGTTCCTGCGTTCCGAAGCGTCCTGCCTGCGTCCGCCGGATCATGCATCGCACTCCCCATCATGCTCCCGTAGGGGTCGGCGTCCTCGACGACCCGCCGATGCGCACCACGCCCCCGCAAAGGTTCTGTCATTGCGAAGCCAGTGCGCACACTGGCTGTGGCAATCCGTAATACCCATGTTCTGCACTCCTCGCGCACGCTCTCCGCTCCGAAACGCCCTCCTGTCAGAACCTGATCTTCTCCCCGTCCAGCACACGCTTCCGGATGTCCGCCAGATCTCGGCTGGTAAGCCCTCTGGGGTCGCAGGCGGTCACAGCAATGCTCCTGCCGCCGTTCTCCGCCACCCGTCCCATGGTGGCCAGACTTCCCGCCACCTGCTTACGGGTGCGGCCTGCGGCGTAGCGCATGGCCTTTTCCATAAGCTCCTGCCGATGCACCGTTTCGTAGGCTTCCACCGGTTCCGCGCCGGCCAGCACCAGTCGCCCGAACTGCGGATTTTTCAGCTCCTCCTGCCAGCAGAACTCCGGATACAGTCTGCGCACTGCCCCCTCCTGCTCCCGCAGGCGGCTAAGACGCTGCACCGCCTCCTCCTTCTGCCGCAGCTGCTGCTCCTTCAGCCGCAGGTTCTCCTGTCGCATGCCCCGCAGCCGCCCGTCCAGAATTTTCCGCACTCTAGCGTCGAACTCCTCCTTGTACTTTCCTCGGATCAAAGTCTCAAAGTCCTCCTGCTCTCCGGCGTCGAGAGCCTCTTCGCCCGTTTCCTGGCAGACCTGCGCCTGCTTTTCTTCCATCTCCATGGCGTTGTCCTTTCCCGTGGTAGGCCACGACCCGTATCATCGCTCCCTCATCGGGAGAAATGGCCATCTGAACCTGCCGAAAATTTCTTTGGAATTTCCCGACAAAAGGATTGCAGTCTGCCGCGCGCATAATTTTGACGCATAGCGTCAAAATTCCACACTTGCAGCCTGCGCGGTATTTTCCCCCACGTACAGGTCGCGGTGAAAAATGATTTCAATTTTTCGCGTCTGCGGACGCGAACTCTGCAAGGCTTTTTTGCGCGCGCCCTATTTTTCACGCACCTGCACGCACTGGGGATATCGCCTCTCCAGCTGCCGCAGGCCGCATTTGATAAGCTCCGTTTCCCGCTCCGCGCCCCGCATGGCCACGCTTATGTACCCCGGGCGCATCACCAGCTCCCGCACGAGATTTTTCTCCTGCAGCCGCTCGCAAAGCGCCAGCATCAGTGCCGACGCCGCCGCGCAAACGATGTCCTGCCCTCTGGGCGCAAAGCCCGCGTGCCCCTGTACCGTCAGCCGCTCCGGCTCCGCCGTCACCCGTATCATCTGGGGCTTACCGCCTGCCGTGCGTTTCGTCTGGTGCGCTCCATGGCGGACAGCTTCTCGCCCTTCCAGCCCGCGCCGCCGCTCTTGCCGCTTCTGGGTGCCGCGCCGAACTCCTGCGCCAGCTGCTCCGCGAGATTCGTGCCCTTGGCCTCGTCCACCACCGCCGCCGCCTGCAGCAGCTGCCCCCGCAGCCGCTGGATCTCCTGCTGCTGGGTCTGTCCGTTCTGGAGCATGGCCATGACCATGTCCTTGTTCTTAAAGTCCATCAGCTCCAGACACCGCAGCGCCTGCTGCGCCATGTCGTCGCGGAAAAAGCCCATCTGGAACAGCTGCAAGGCAAACTGGTTGTACTCCATGGTCTTGTAGGGGTTTTCCTGCTGCGCGGAAATTTCCAGGTCGAAGGTCGGCACCCGATAGGATACCTCCACCCCGTCGCTCATGGCCACCGGCTGCAAGCCGGCGTTGTCGTAGCTGGCAAACTCGCCCCCCAGCAGGCGGAACTGCCTCGGTAGGCTGTAAAACTGCCTTATCAGCTCAATGCATAGCGTCACCACGTCGGAAAACGCCTCATACCCGTCGTCGATCATGTTCCGCGAGAGCTTTCCGCCGGCCTCCTGCAGGGCAGCGATGGCCGTGGCCGCCGTCACGCCGGAGGCCACGCCCCCGTTGGCCACGTCGCGGTTTCCCGCCGTCTCCTTCATCTCCGCGATCTTGCTCTGGAGAATGGCCACGTACACGCTGTCCAGCCCCGCCGTGTGGATGGGGGCAATGGAGTCGCTTCCCAGATTGCCGTTGGTGTGGACAAAGGGCTTGGTCCAGTCGGCGTATTCGTTTTCATTCACCGCCCCGTCGGCCCGCACGAAGAATCGCGGGGTCGCCGCCGCCAGCGTATTTTTGAGAATGGCCTGATTCATCAGGTCGATCTGCTTCTGGGGCGACTTGCACAGGTCGATGTACCCGTACCCGCAGGGCGTCCCCTCTTCGGGAAACAGCACGTCGAACACGAAGGGGTACTTCCCGTGGTCATACCAGCCCCGCCTGTACATGGGCAGCCCCACCGGCACCTCCTCCAGAATCGGCTCGCCGCTCTCATCCACCCCCGTCACGCGCTGCTCCGTAGGCGTCTGCCAGTCGTTTTCCGTGGCGTAGAGCACCGTGTCCCCCACGAATTTGCAGTATTGCAGCACCTTCCGCCCGCCGTCCGAAGTGTGATAGTACCAGTCCACCACCAAGGACTTATCCGAGGTGTCCACGGTGTCGTCGTAGAGAAAGCGGCTCACGGTGAAGCTGCCGCCCCCCAGCTTCCCCTCCAGCTGCGGGTACATCCGCAGGAGCTGGGCGTTGCTCACCAGCTCCGTGGAGAAAAAGTTCTCCGAGTCCTGAATGTCCCGCACCCCCGGCTCCCAGAACAGGTTCAAAAGATCCATGCGCCGGATGGCGATGTCCCCCAGTCCGCCCAGCTTGCCGGCGTCCCAGAACACGCCGTAGGCGGCGCAGCCGCTCTTGAGCTTGTACCACCAGGCGTCGGAGTACGTCCGCTTGAACTGGTTCTGCTTGAGCACCACGGGCAAGATCTTCGTCAGCTTCCCCGCCTCCATGCGGTCGCCCTCCTCGCGGGGCAGCACCGTAGGCTCCGGATAGCAGTCCATGGCATCCGCGTGCTTGGAGAGGATGCAGTTCACCAGCCAGCCGCTGGTAGGCTGGGGGTCAGCAGGGTTGCCGCCCTGCCCGTTTTTCCCCATCTGCTGCCAGTGCCGCATTTTCCAGAACTGCTCGTTGTCGATGATGCGGCTCTCCAGATGCGCCTTGCCCTGCTTGTATTTTTTCAGGATCTGCGCCGCCTGACGCACCTCCTCCGCCCCGATTCGGGGCCTCTGCAAGGTCGCCGTTTCCATTTCGGCCATGACCAAAACCTCCTTTTTTCGTTTTCACCTTTCCCTCATAAACCGCCCTTCGTTGCCCTCCCTGTTGCCCATTTCCGTGCAACACCGGATTTTTATCAAAAAATATGCGCCCCTGCTTTTGCGAAAGCGGGAGCGCGTTGTATCTGCGGATATGAGATTTGAGAGAATAGCATGCACATCCGGTGTCCGTACACACAGGGAAAATGAACGGTTCAGCCTTGTAGCCGAACTGCTCATTTTATTGTTGGGGAAGTCCCACATAGCGTTCCAGTTCTCCCCGTAGTAGTCCGGAAACCCGAACGTCCTCTTGATGCGCTCATGCACCTCGCCCAGAGCGCCGCACCCCGTCAGCTCCAGCACCACGGGATTGTCCGGAATATATCGAAAAGCATTTTTGCCGTTCATGCCGTCCCCCTTGCAAAAAAACAGACGCCGCTTTGACAGCAGCGTCTGTTTCATTTTCAGTTGATCCTCTGCCTTATTCGGTGACGAAGGGCAGCAGGGCGATCTGACGGGCACGCTTGATGGCCATCGTCAGCTGGCGCTGATGCATAGCGCAGGTGCCGGTGGTGCGGCGGGGCAGTATCTTGGAGCGCTCGGAGATGAAGCGGCGCAGCTTGGCGGCGTCCTTGTAGTCGATGTGCTCGCACTTGTCCACGCAGAACTGGCAAACCTTGCGACGCTTGCGGCCATTGCCGCGAGGCGCTCTATTTTCACGTTCCATAGCCATGGAAAAATTCCTCCTTTATAGATTGGTGTACCCCGGGGGTACGGATCAGAACGGCAGGTCGCCGTCCTCGTCTTCGATCTCGGAAAAGCCGCCGGTGCCGCTGCTCACAGGAGCAGAGAATCCGCCGCCCATGGAAGGAGCGGCATAGTCGCCGGCCGGCGCGACGCCGTCCCGCTTGGAGTCACCGAAATACACATTTTCGGCCACTACTTCAGCGCTGCGGCGGTTGTTGCCGTCCTTGTCCTTCCAATCTCGGATCTGCAGGCGACCCTCCACGATGGCCATGCGGCCTTTGGTGAAGTACTTGGACACGAACTCGGCGGTGTTGCGCCAAGCAACCACGTCGATAAAGTCCGTGCTCTTCTCTCCGTTTTGGGACTTGAAATCCCGATCGACTGCCAGAGTGAAGCCGGTCACGGCCGTGGAGCTGGCGGTCCTGCGCAGCTCGGGATCTCTGGTCAGTCGACCCATGATAACGATCTTGTTCAGCATTCTTGTGCCTCCCTTACTCGTCCTTGCAGACGATCATGGAACGCATAATGCCCTCGGTAATGCCCAGGATACGATCCAGCTCCTTGGGGAACTCGGGAGCGCTGGTGAAGCTCATCAGCACATAGTAACCCTCGGTCTTGTAGTCGATGGCGTAAGCAAGACGGCGCTTGCCCCACTCGTCCACGACCACGTCGGAACCGTTCTGCTCAGCCAGAGTCCGGAACTTTGCCACGGTAGCGGCAATAGCCTCCTCACCCTGTGCAGGGTCGATGATGTAAACGACCTCGTAGTTGGCAGAAATTTTAGCCATACTTTTGCACCTCCTTCTGGTCTTATGGCCCTCACGTTTTGTGAGAGCAAGGATTTGCCCGCATAATGCAAGCCTTATTATTGTACTTGATTTTTGTCAAAAGTCAAGGCTTTTTTCTTGAAATCAAATATTTTTTAAGAAAAACGTGCGCTTGGGCTGCCTGCCATTGACGAAAAAACGAGCCGCCTACCGGCGACCCGTTTTTTTCTGTCATTCTCTGCGCATCCGGTTTTTGAAAAAAGCCATTCGCGGCAGACGCCACAAGAGCAGCGCTCCCAGCCCGTAGCAGGCCAGGGCTTCCCCCGCCGCAACGGAGGCTCCGTTTGCCAGAAAGGCGACCCCGAAGGCGCCCGTGAAGCCCACCTGCTCCCAGGCCAGCATGCCGCCCACCAGAAGCCCGTTGCAGACCACCGGCGGCAGAGGCGCCAACCACTTTTTGCCGCATTTCGATGTCAGAAACGCCGCCAGCAGCGTGGCCAGCGAGCCTACCACGATGTCCACCAGCCCGTAGGGGCTGAGGAGATTGGTGATGAGGCAGCCGGCAAACAGGCCCCACACCGTTTCCGGAAAGAAGAAGGGCAGCACGCACAGCGCCTCGGAAAACCGGCACTGCACCGTCCCGAAGGTCACGCCGAACACGGAACCGAATAGCGACAGCACGGCGTAGGCCGCGCCCACGACGGCGGCGGTGGTGAGGTGTTGAACGGTCATTTTTTTCATGGTGAAAGCCTCCCATTTTTTGTTTAGAGAACGGCGCAAGGCCGAACGAACGCCGCAGGCGGCGCTTGGACAGGGTGTGGAAACCTGTCGGGAGGTAGTATAGCACAAAATCAGAATATTGCAACCGTTTTTCCGCGCTTTGCGAGGGGGTGCGTGCTTTTGCGTGGGGAGGAGGACGGTTTGCCACACCAGTGACGTCGGCCACTGGTTCGCAATGCCATGTTTTTGAGGGGCAGTGCGGGGCAGGCGGGGGCGGCGGGACGGAAAAATTTTTGAAAATTTTTCTGCTGCCATACTCAACAAACGGCAAAAAACTGTCCGTTGTAAAGCGAAAGGAATTTGAACAGTTTACCAGTGAGAAACTGGTGATATAAGAGGTTCCGAAAAATTTACAAATAGGCGGAGAGTTTTTTCACGCAACGGCTTGAGAAAAAGGACGTTATATGCTATAATTTATATGTAATACTGTGTCCTTTTTCGCAAGCGCGG
>OMQS01000181.1 GCA_900313295.1 uncultured Eubacteriales bacterium | reverse complement strand
CCGGCGGTCTGCTCGCTGCCTGCGCAGCCCGCCTTGCTCCGGCAGCGGCGGGCGAGATGAGAGCATATCTCCTCATGGCTCTTTTCAGCCCACAGATCCAGGTGCAGCGTCAGCCCTTCGCCGCCGATGGCGGCCTGACGGGATATTTCAAACACGGCGGGGCCGCTGACGCCGTACTCCGTGAACAGGATCTCGCCTTCGTTTTCGGCCAAAACCGTTTTTCCGCGGCATAGGCGCAGCCGTGCGTCCGTCTTCACGCCCTTGAGGGAGCGGGGGTAGGTGGGGTCGGTCTTGACCTGCACCAGAGAGGGGTACAGAGCCGTGCGGTGGTGCCCCAGCGCTTTGGCCAGCTTGTAGCCGTCCAGCACGCCGCCTACCTTGCTGCCCGCAGCGCCGCCGCAGGCCAGGATCACCTTATTAATATCGCTGCGCTTTTCGCCGGAGGTGAAGGTGACGGAGAAGGTGCTGCCCTTTTTCCGGAGGTCTGCCACGCCGTCGCCGGGCAGCAGGTGCAGCCGGGGGTGCTCCAGAGCGTAGCGCAGCACGTCCAGCACGGAGTTGGCCGTGTTGGAGCGGGGGTAAATTTTGCCGTCCGGCTCGGTGACGGTTTCCAGACCCAAGTCCGAGAAAAACGCGAGGGTGTCCGCCACGGAAAACTGCTCCAGGGCATAGCGGCAGAAATCCGGCTGCCGGCCGTGATAATGGGCGGGGGCGGCATGGCGGTTGGAGAGGTTGCAGCGGCCGTTGCCGGTGGACAGGAGCTTACGGCCTACGCGCGCCTGCCGCTCGGAGAGGAGGACGGTGTTATTGGGGCCTTCCAGCGCTGTCAGCGCCGCCAGCATGCCCGCAGCGCCGCCGCCGATGATGAGAACGGTCTGGCTCATGGCTCCGCCTCCAGTCTGCGGCGGGTGAGATAGCCCTCCAGCATGAGGCTGGCGGCTACGGCATCCACGATCTTCTTGCGCTGCTTGCCGTTTTTGCCGCCTGCGAACAAAATGGCGTGGGCTTCCACGGTGCTGCGGCGCTCGTCCCACAAAATCAGGGGCAGGCCGGTGGTCTCCTTGAGAATTTCGCCAAGGGCGGCGCATTTTTCCGCGCGGGGGCCCAGAGTGCCGTCCATATTCTTGGGGTAGCCCAGCACCAGACGCTCCACGCCGTGCTCTGCAATGAGTTTTTGAATTTGTGCGACTACCTCCTCCTGCCGGCGGGTGTTGATGACGGTGGTGTAGCCGGCAAGAGTTTCCAGACGGTCGGAGATGGCGATGCCGGTGTGGGCGTCGCCATAGTCAATGGCCATGATCTTCATAGACAATATCCTTTCAAAAGCCGCTGGGCGGCCGCTTTTTTGCTATCATACCACCGATTTGGCGGTGGTGGCAATATTTCCGCAAAAAAATACAATTATTTTAAAAAACAGGTTGACCGCTTGCCAAAACAGTGATAGAATAGGCAGTACCTGTGAGTGGGTGCTTTTCTTTTTGCGCACTTTTCGCTTCGGTGGGCGGAGAAAAACTGCGGAGCAGGGAGGCAAACGGCTGACCCCGAGCTGTCGGGCAGCCCAATCTAATAAGGAGGTGCCGTTAGATGCGCGTGAAGATTACTTTGAGATGCAACGAGTGCAAGCAGAGAAACTACAACACGATGAAGAACAAGAAGAACAGTCCTGATCGTCTTGAGATGAACAAGTATTGCCCCTTCTGCAGAAAGCATACGGTTCACACCGAAACCAAGTGATTGGATGAAAAGAAAGGTTGTGTAACGATGGCAGAGGCTAACAAGAAAGACCGCGGCAAGTGGTTCCGCGAGATGAGAAGCGAACTGAAAAAGGTCGTTTGGCCCGACGGCAAGACGACGGCGAAGAACACCGGCACGGTGATCCTGTGCTCGCTGGGCGTGGGCGTGTTTATCTGGGTGTTCGACGCAGTGGCCGTTTTGGCGGTGCAGGCTCTGATCAGCCTCTTCGGCGCCTAAGGAGCAGAGCATGGCTGATAACGCAAAGTGGTATGTTCTTCACACCTACTCCGGCTATGAAAACGCCGTAAAGGCCGCCATTGAAAAATCCGTGGCGAACCGTGGCCTGGAGGACATGGTTCAGAAGATGGAGATTCCCATGGAGACCGTGACGGAGGTCACGGAAGCGGGCGTCATGAAGGAAGTGGAGCGGAAGGTATTCCCCGGGTATGTGCTCATTAAAATGGTGCTGACTGACGATACCTGGCATCTGGTCCGCAACATTCGCGGCGTTACCGGTTTCGTGGGCGAGGCCAACAAGGCCATTCCGCTGACGGAGGAAGAAGTGGCCGCATTGGGCGTGGAGAAGCACGAGATCGTGGTGCTGTACCATGTGGGCGATACCGTGAAGATCACGGACGGCCCTCTGGCCAGCTTCACCGGTACCGTGGAGGAGATCGAACCCGAGAAGAACAAGGTTCGGGTGGTGGTTTCCATGTTTGGCAGAGAGACCCCTGTGGAGCTGGAGCTTGACCAGGTGGAAGTCCTGCCCTGAGGCGCGGCAGACTCTGCGCAGAAAGGCCGGAGCGAAACCACTCCGGCGCAAGTGGGAGAGGCGCTTGCGCGTCTCGCCAAGAGTGGGTTCGGCATTGGGCCGACCGCTACCACATTATAAAAAAGGAGGTGCCTGTTATGGCACAGAAAGTCGTTGGTTATGTTAAGCTGCAGATCCCTGCAGGTAAAGCAACTCCCGCACCCCCCGTTGGCCCCGCTCTGGGTCAGCACGGCGTGAACATCGCCGCTTTCACCAAGGAGTTCAATGAGCGGACGAAGAATGATATGGGTCTGATCATCCCCGTGGTCATCACGGTGTATGCCGACCGTTCCTTCTCCTTCATTACGAAGACTCCCCCCGCAGCCGTCCTCATCAAGAAGGAGTGCAACATTGAGTCCGGTTCCGGCGTTCCCAACAAGGAGAAGGTCGCTACCATTTCCAAGGCCTCCATT
>OMQS01000117.1 GCA_900313295.1 uncultured Eubacteriales bacterium | reverse complement strand
TGAAAAAGAGGAGATGGTGAGCTATCTGGCCTCCGGTCTTCTCAAGGGCGTGGGACAAGCCACGGCGGAGCAGCTGGTGGCGCAGTTCGGCGCGGACACTCTGCGGGTGCTGGAGGAGGAGCCGGAAAAGCTGAGCATCATCAGGGGCATCACGGACAAGAAGGCCGTGGAGCTGTCCCGTGCGTTTCGGGAGCTGACGGGGCTGCGGCGCACCATGGAGTTCATGGCGCGGTACGACCTGCCGGTGCATCTGGCGGTGCAGGCACATCGCATCTACGGAACGGAGGCGCTGAACAGGCTGCGGGAAGACCCCTATCTTCTGACGGGGCAGCAGTTCGGCGTGGAGTTTTCCCGAGCGGACGAGATGGCGCTGAGCATGGGCTTTGACGGCGACAGCGGATGCCGCATTCAGGCGGCGCTGCTGTATGAATTGCAGTATAATCAAGGGAACGGCCATGTGTTTTTGCCGCGGGAAAAGCTCATCTGGGCGGCGGAGCAGCTCATCGGGCTGCCCACCGAGCCGGTGGAGATCTGCCTGGACATCATGGTAAGCGGTGGCGTTGTCTGCCAGGAGCAGGTGGCCAACGTCCTGGCCTGCTATTTGCCGGAGCTGTATGCGGCGGAGTGCTTTGTGACGGAAAAGCTGCTGAAAATGCTGCAATTTCCCTATGACAGACACGGACAAGTGGACAAGATCATCCGCGAGATGGAAATGAC
Organism: uncultured Eubacteriales bacterium; assembly: GCA_900313295.1. GTDB lineage: Bacteria > Bacillota > Clostridia > Oscillospirales > Oscillospiraceae > Vescimonas. Next base: position 4,057 of record OMQS01000117.1, on the reverse strand, counting down.
GCAGGGCATACGGTATGCGCCGCTGCAGAAGGAAGCGGTGCTTTTGGCGGCGCAGTCCGGCGTGCTGCTGCTCACGGGCGGCCCAGGCACGGGAAAAACCACCGCCACGAGAGCCATTGTGCGGCTGTTTGAGATCATGGGGCTGGACATCCTGCTGCTGGCGCCCACGGGACGGGCGGCTAAGCGCATGTCGGAGCTGTGCGGGCGGGAGGCGCAGACCATACATAGAGCCTTGGGCATGAGCTTTAACGACCTGACGGGGCAGGTGACCTATAAGAAGGGCGTGAACGACCCGCTGGAGGCGGACGCCGTGCTGGTGGACGAAATGAGCATGGTGGATCTGCCGCTGATGCAGGCACTGCTGGCGGCGCTGCGGCCGGGGTGCCGGCTGGTGATGATCGGGGACGCCGATCAGCTGCCCTCCGTGGGGGCGGGCAACGTGTTTTCCGACATGATACGCAGCGGGCGCATTCCACGGGTGGCGCTGACGGAGGTGTTCCGCCAGGCGGACGAATCCTACATCATCCGAAATGCCCACGCGGTGAACCACGGCGAGGCGCCGGATCTGAAGACCAACAAGGGCGACTTTTTCTTCCTGTGCCGGCGGACGACGGAGCGAATGGTGAGCACGGTGGTGGAGCTGTGCAAGACCCGTTTGCCGGAGAAAATGGGCATCCCGCCGGAGGACATACAGGTGCTGACACCCACCCGCAGGGGGGCGTGCGGCACGATGAATCTGAACCGCTGTTTGCAGGCGGCGCTGAATCCCCCCAGCCGCGTCAAAAACGAAAAGCAGTTCGGCGACCTCATCTTTCGGGAGGGCGACCGCATCATGCAGACCAGAAACAATTACGACGTGATGTGGGAAAAGGACGACGGCACCGTGGGCACGGGCATCTTCAACGGCGACGTGGGCGTTGTGAAGGAGATCGACCCCTCCGGAGAGCTGCTGACCCTGCGGTTCGACGACCGGACGGCGGTGTATACGGCGGATCAGCTGGGGCAGCTGGACATGGCCTATGCCATCACCGTCCACAAGGCGCAGGGCAGCGAATACAGGGCGGTGGTGCTGCTGGCATCCCCCGCGGCGCCGGCGCTCATGGTGCGGGGCGTGCTGTACACCGCCATGACACGGGCAAGAGAGCTGCTTATTATGGTGGGGGACGACGTGGTTCCCGCACAGATGGCGGAAAATGACCGCAGAGCCAGACGATACAGCGGCCTGCGCAGAAGACTGAAACAGGGAGGAGCAAACCAATGAGAGCATCGGACATCAACAATTCACTGGATAAGGCGGAGCGGAGCATTATGGATTTTCTCATGCCCCGACGCTGCCCCTTCTGCGGGGCTGTGGCCGGCAAGGAGCTGCTGTGCGACAAGTGCAGCAAGACGCTGCCGTTTCGGGGCGAGCACGCCGTGGAGGAGGAGCCGTTTGCCCGCTGCGCTGCGCCGCTCTACTATGAGGAGCCGGTGCGCAAGGCCATTCTGGACTATAAATTCAAACGGAAAATGGGCGCCGTGTCCTGCTTCGGAATGCTCATGGCGCAGTGTGCGGCGGAGCATTTTGACGGGGCGTTCGACGCCATTACATGGGTGCCCGTGAGCAAGAAGCGACTGAAAAAACGGGGATTTGACCAGGCAAGGTATCTCACGGCATCCATCTGCGTGGACTGGCACACGGAGCCGCTGGAGACCTTGCGCAAGGTGGTGGACAACCCCGCCCAGTCGGGCATCGACAGCCCCGAGGAGCGCCGGGCTAACGTGCTGGGCGTGTATGAGGCGGTGGAGCCGGAGCGGTTTGCGGGCAAGCGCCTGCTGCTCATTGACGACATCCGCACCACGGGGGCGACCCTCGGCGAGTGTGTGCGGGTGCTGAAGGAGGCCGGCGCCAAGGACGTGCTGTGCCTGACGCTGGCGGCGGGAGAGAGGAAAAAGTAAGAGATGCGGACGCAGGCGTTTTTGGAGGCCGTTTCCTCGGTGGGCGTGTTTTTGCTGCTGGCCGTCCCGGGGTTTATTTTCACAAAAAAGAAAATTCTAACGAGCCGGCAGGTGGAGGGCATCTCCTCGGTGCTGGTGAATTTCCTGTGGCCGGCCATGGTGGTGGACGCCATGGCGCAGGCTCGCGCCGACGCAGAGCTGGTGCGTCAGGCCGGACAGTCGGCGCTGTGGGGTCTTATAATCATCGTGCTGGGAGCGCTGTGCGCATGGATCTGGCTGAAGGTGGGCAAAATAGGAAATGAGCCGGGCGGCATCCTGCTCTTTGCCGCCGCCTTTGCCAACACCGGACTCATCGGCATGCCCCTGATCCGGCTGCTTTTGGGGGAGAAAATGCTGTTTCTGGCATCCATGGTGGAGCTGGTGAACGACGTGCTGATCTTTTCCGTGGGCATTCTGCTGATTCAGACCGGCTGCGGCAAGCCGCGACAGGCGGCGCTGCGGGGGCTGCTTTCCCCGGGACTAGCGGGGGTGGCTATCGGATTTTTGCTGTTTGCCACCAGATGGGAGCTGCCGGCTTTTGCGGGGGAGGCATTGTCTATGGCGGCGGACGCCACGGCGCCTATGGTGCTGTTTTTGGTGGGCGCGCAGCTGGGCGAGGGCGACCTGAAGGCGCTGGTGCGGGACGGCAGGGCGTGGCTCCTGACGGCGCTGCGGCTGGTGGTCGTTCCGGCGGCGGTGCTGGCGCTGTGGCTTATCTTCGCGGGGGAGCTGACGGCGGTGGGGCAGACGATCCTGCTGCTGGCGGCCATGCCGGCGGGCAGCTGCTGCGCCATGTTCACAAGGCAGTACGGCGGCGACTGGGGGCTGGCCACCCGATGCGTGATGCTGTCCACCCTGTGCGCCGTGGTGACGGTTCCTTTGTGGCTATTGGTGACTATTTTGTAAATAATTGGATACAATGTGAAAAAAAGACGGGAATCTCTTGCAAAATGAGAAGGGATTCTTTATAATAAATAATCAGGTGAGAATCGGCGTTTATGCGCCGCTGCCATATTTTTACGAAACGATGAGGTGCAAAGCTATGTGTGCATGGGGAAAAGATATAGGTATCGACCTGGGAACGGCTTCCGTTCTGGTGTATGTGAAGGGCAAGGGCGTTGTGCTCAATGAGCCGTCTGTGGTGGCCATTGACAAAAACTCCGGCAAGCTCCTGAAGGTGGGCGCCGATGCCCAGGCCATGCTGGGCCGTACCCCCGGCAACATCGTGGCCATTCGTCCGCTGCGGGAGGGCGTCATTTCCGACTACGACATGACCGAGCGTATGCTCAAGGAATTCATTCGCAAAATTTCCGGCGGCAGCTTCTTCTTCAAGCCCCGCATCATCATCTGCGTACCCTCCGGCATCACCGAGGTGGAGGAGCGCGCCGTGGTGGACGCCGGCATTCAGGCGGGCGCACGGCGGGTGTACCTCATTGAGGAGCCTGTAGCTGCCGCTATCGGCGCCGGCATCGACATCACCCTGCCCGACGGGCATATGGTGGTGGACATCGGCGGCGGCACCAGCGACATTGCCGTCATCAGCCTCTCCGGCGTGGTGGAGTCCGCCTCCATCAAGGTGGCCGGCGACCAGTTCAACGAGGCTGTGGTGAAGTATATGCGCCGCAAGCACAACGTGCTGGTGGGCGAGCGCACCGCCGAGCAGATGAAGATCGAGATCGGCTGCGTGTATCCCCAGGAGGAGGACAGCAGCATCGAGGTGAAGGGGCGCTGCCTGGTGACGGGTCTGCCGAAGACCATCACCGTGCACGCTTCCGAGATGCTGGAGGCCTTTGAGGAGCCGGTGGAGCGCATTCTGGAGGCCATTCACAGCGTGCTGGAGCGCACCCCACCGGAGCTGGTGGGCGACATCTCCAACAACGGCATCGTCATGACCGGCGGCGGCAGTCTGGTGAAGGGCTTTGCCCAGCTGGTGGAGGCGCGCACGGGCATCCGTACGCGGGTGGCCGAGGATGCCATCTCCTGCGTGGCCGAAGGCACCGGCAAGAGCCTGGACTCCGTGGCCTACATGCAGGACGGCACCGTGAACCTCTCCCGCAGACGGCAGATGAACTGATATTTG
>OMQS01000119.1 GCA_900313295.1 uncultured Eubacteriales bacterium | reverse complement strand
CGGGTGGTGGGCTGATAGTAGGCGATGATGGTCAGCACCTCCAGCGCAGGCTGGGAGAGCTTGGCGGGCTTTCGTATTTCAAAGGCTTTGCGGATGCTGTCAGCATATTCCGGCGCCGAGCACAGCTGCCAGGAGTCCTCCATGCGCACAAGGCGGATGCCCCTGCGCTCATAGCTATAATAGTCTCCCAGCTTCTGCAGCACCAGCTCCGCCGTAGCCCTGTCCAGCTCCAGTGCCAGACAGATGCGGTCGATATGCACCGGCTCGCCGGAGGCAAACAGAATGCCCTCCAGCGCCGCCTCGATCTCTTTCATTTCCAGTATTTCCATGATCCCCTCCGATTACACCTCGGCGTCCTTCCCGCAGGATACCATGCAGTCCTCCGACCCGCCGGTCAGCCGCAGCACATGCTTTTTGCACAGCTCCAGCACGGCCATAAACGTGGCCACCAGCTCGCTGCGGCTGCGGCTGCCCTTAAACAGAAGCAAAAACCGTGTAATACCCGCCAGCTTTACACGCCGCACGATCTCTGTGGCTTTCTCCTCCACGGAGTACGGCTCCCGCTTCACGATGTCCTCAAACACCGCCAGCTGCGGGTGCATGGCCACCTCCCGCCGATCCAGCAGCTCCTGCATGGCAATGGCCAGCTCGCCCGGCTCATGGTCGTACTCAAACACCTTTCCCCGCTTCACCGGCTCCGGATTCTTGGTGAAGATGTTGCGGCCGAACTCGCTCATGGGTCCCAGCCTTTCCGTGAGCTTGCGGATCTTCTGGTAGCACTCGCCCCGCTGCCGCTCCTGCAGCGACTGGATAAGGGCATCCATCTCGCTCTGCGCCTCCTCGTCCTCAATGGACAGAAGCATTCTTGTCTTGATATACATAAGATGCGTGGCCATGGTCACAAACTCGCTGGCCACCTCCAGATCCATCTGCTGCCGCTTTTCCAGATATTCCAGATACTGATCCAGGATCAGTGCAATGGGTATATCTTGAATTTCTATTTTATTCTTGCTTAAAAGGAACAAAATCAGATCCAGCGGCCCCTCGAAATCCTCCAGAGGCTCCGCCGTTTTGCTCTGCACCACTTTTTCCAGTTTAAAAATGGGATTATCCAATATTCTTTCTCCCTTACAAGCCGACGATCCGGCAAAATAGCTCAAACACCCACTCGATGGCCGCCGAAAACGCGCTGCTGCCCACGTCAAAGAAAACCAGCGCAAAAAGCAGCAGCATACCGTAGCGCTCGTAGCGCATAAGCTGGTTATAGGCTCCGTCCGGTAGCACCGCAAAGAGCACCTTCGAGCCGTCCAACGGTGGAATGGGCAGCAGATTGAACAGCCCCAGACCGATAGAAAGGAGCGCCACCATCAGCAAAAAGTCCAGTATTCTCTGGTTCGCCTCCGAGTAGGCGGCCACATCGCAGAAGATGCGGGCGGCCAGCAGCATGAGAAGCGCCAGCAGGAAGTTGCTCACCGGCCCAGCCAGCGCCGTGAGCGCCATGCCCTGCTTGGGTTTTTTGAAGTAATTGGGATTCACCGGCACGGGCTTTGCCCAGCCGAAGCCCGCCACAAACATCATCAGCAGGCCGAACCAATCAATATGCCGCAGAGGGTTCAGGCTGAGCCTGTGCTCCCTGCGGGCGGTGGGATCGCCCAGCGCATAGGCCGCCAGACCGTGGCAGGACTCATGCACCGTCAGGCACAGCAGCACCGCCGCCAATCTCGTCACCATGGAAAGCAGGGAGCCAAAGTCCAGCGCCGCCCACAAGTTGCTCAAATAGTGCAAGTCAATACTCCCCCATCTTCACTCTATAATAACAAATGTCATTATACCAAAAAAACAACTCCAATTCAAGCGCAAAACCGCGCCGGAGCCGAAAGGTTACATTTGCGGCTTTTTTATAGAATTAATGTAACTGTTTTGTAGTCAAAAACGTTAAGGATTGTAGTCGTGCTGTAAAGAAAAATGTTAATCTCTCCGCTATAATGGGATCATAAAATAAGTACAGGAGGAATGTAACATGAAACAGATGAAGACCATCCGCAACCTGATCGTTCTGCTGACGGCTGTTTGCTTCGGTTTGGCCGTAATTGCCTTCTTCCTGCCCCAGGGCATCGGAACGGTATTCGCCATCGGGACCGTGGCGCTGGCAGCGCTGGTGCTGATCCTGTGTCTGGCTTACGGCGTGCTGTATTTCGATCAGCGCCGCACCGCCGGCTAACGCCATCAAACAAACGAAAACACCGCAGGATTCATACCTGCGGTGTTCTTTTTTTGTTTACAGCCCTCGCATGAATTCGTCCCGCAGGCCGTGGCCGGCAAGCCCCTGCCGCACCTGCTGCAAAAGCCGCTCCCGATCCTGATTCAGCGTGCCCTTCAGCGTGAGATAGTTGGAGGCGTGGTTCATGCGGAAGACGCTGCCCTCGCTGTCGATATGCTGCAAAAACAGCTCCACCTCCCGCAGCACCTCGCCGGCACCCAGCACATGGAAGCTCCCCTCCCGCACCCATTTTTCAAGAGGGGTGCCCGGCTCCACCATCAAGGTCAGCAGGCCGATATACTCCGGCTTCATGGCGCTGAAAGCCTCCGCCGTCTGCACGGCGTGCTGCTGCCAAAGCTCCCGGCTCCCGAGGCCGGAAATGGCCGTGACGGAGAGCTTCAGACCGCTTCGGCGCGCCTTCTGGCCGGCGGCAATAATCTCGGCGGCCGTGTGACCCTTGCTCATGCGCGCCAGCACCTCGTCGCAGCCGGATTCCAGCCCCATGTAGACCATTTCCAAGCCGCTTTTGCGCAGCAGCTCCAGCTCCGCCTCGGTCTTGATCTGCAGGCTGGTGGGCGAGGCATAGCATGTCACCCGCTGGCACTCGGGAAACAGACCGTACACAAGGCCGAGGATCTGCACAAGGTCGTCGGCCTTCCGCATCAGGGCGTCGCCGTCGGCCAGAAAGACCCGCTCCACACGGCGATATACGCGCCGCGCCATCTCGAAGTCCTCGCGGATCTCCTCCATGGGGCGCATGGCAAAATGCTTGTCGTCATACATATTGCAGAAGGCGCAGCGGTTGTGGCTGCAGCCATAGGTCACCTGCACGATGAGGCTGTACGCCTCACTGGGCGGACGATATACTTTTCCTTTATAGCGCACGAACATCGCTCCTTTCGTTTTCTGCATTATACCGCGTTTTAAGCCCCTTGAAAAGGGCATATTTTCTTTCGCGGCGCCATATAGTGTCCCATGGAAATCTACCGCCAAAGCGAAAGGAATGGTCAATGCCATGGAGGATTGCTATAACCGAGTGGATCTGTGCGGGCAGGTGCTCACCGCTCCCGAGCCGTCCCACACCAACCACGGAGAAACGTTTTACCGCTTCATCCTGTCCGTGCCGCGGCTCTCCGGCCAGAGCGACGAGCTGCCGGTACTGGTGCGGCAGGGACTGCTTACCGAGGAGTTGCGGGAGGGGGACACCGTTACCCTTGCGGGGCAGCTCCGCTCCTTCAACAACCGCAGCGGACAGGGGCGAAAGCTCATCCTCTCCGTCTTTGCCCGCAGCCTTGCCATCACCCCCGATGCAGCCCCCTTGAACCGCATCCGCCTGTGCGGGGCGGTGTGTAAGCCCCCCGTCCTGCGCAGCACGCCGCTGGGACGGGAGATCTGCGACATATTGCTGGCGGTGAACCGCCGGTGCGGGCGCTCGGACTATCTGCCGGTGATCGCCTGGGGGCTGCTGGCGCGGCAGGCGGCGGAACTGGATACCGGCGACTGCTTCTGCGCCGAGGGACGGGTGCAGAGCCGCGTGTACTTAAAGGTGACGGAGGGAACGACCCAGCAACGCACGGCCTACGAGGTGTCCGTGATGCACATGACCGAGCGGGAGGATTTTCCGCCGGAATAAGACGGAAAGACGCACGGGAGGCAAATTCCCGCGCGTCTTTTATTATTATAAATTTAGTGCTGGTACTCAAACTCAAGGTCATACATGGAAACGATGTCGCCGTCCTGTATGCCCATCTGCTCCAGACGGTCGAACAGGCCGCTCTGGCGGAGCATCTTGTCGAAGTACATGCGGCTTTCATAATCGGAGAAGTTGATATTGGCCATGAGCCGCTGGAGCCAAGGACCCTCCACCAGCCAGGTGTTGTCCTCCACCTGGATATTGAGGGGCTGGGAGGTATCCACCTCCGGCGGACGGGGCACATACTCCGGCTCGTACACCATCACGGGGGGCAGCTGCATCAGCATACGGCCGATGGTCTGCACCAGCTCCCGCGTGCCCTGATGGGTGGCGGCGGACATCTCCAGAAAGGTGTACCCCGCTTCCTCCACATGAGCCTTCAGCTCCTCCAGCTTCTCAGGCTCCTGCAAAAGGTCGGTCTTGTTGCCCACCACGATCTGCGGGCGCTTGGCAAGCTCGGGAGAATAATTTTTCAGTTCTTCATTGATGGCGTCAAAATCCGCCACAGGGTCGCGCCCCTCGCTGCCGGACACATCCACCAGATGCACCAGCAGGCGACAGCGGTCGACATGCCGCAGGAAATCATGTCCCAGACCCGCACCCTCACTGGCACCCTCGATGATGCCGGGGATATCCGCCATGACGAAGCTGACACCGTCGTCCACATACACAACCCCCAGATTCGGATAGAGGGTGGTGAAGTGGTAGTTGGCGATCTTGGGGTGCGCCTTGCTGACAACACTCAGAAGCGTGGACTTGCCCACGTTGGGAAAGCCCACAAGACCCACATCCGCCAGCAGCTTCAGCTCCAAAATCACATCGTGACTCTCGCCGGGAAGGCCTGCCTTGGCAAAGCGGGGCACCTGACGGGTGGGCGTGGCAAAATGCTGGTTGCCCCAGCCGCCTCGGCCGCCTTTGCAGAGGACAAAAGGCTCCTTGTCGGACATATCCTTGATAATTTCGCCGGTTTCGGCATCACGGATCAGCGTGCCCCGGGGGACACGGATGGTGAGGCTCTCGCCGTCCTTGCCGCTCTTGCGGCCGCCCTGCCCGTCTACGCCGTTACCGGCTACATATTTGCGCTTATAGCGAAAGTCCATAAGGGTGGACATATTGTCGTCCACCTGCACGATGATGCTGCCGCCGTCGCCGCCGTCGCCGCCGTCGGGGCCGCCGGCCGCAATATACTTTTCCCTATGAAAGGCCACCGCGCCGTTGCCGCCGTTGCCGGCTCGAACGGTTATGCGCGCCTTATCAATGAATCCGTTTGCCATACGATCATACCTCGCTGCTTAATTTACTCTATTTTACCGAAAAACGGCCTGTCCGTCAAGCTCACTCCTCCGTGAAGTGGACATGGGAGAAGATATGATCCTGACAGAAGCAGTGGTAGCCGGCGCACTTGCTGCAATAGCGGAACTGCAGGTCGGGATAGTCCGTGTCCGTGCGGCCGCAGACGGCGCACTTGTGGTGATAGGGCGCCTTTTGCTGTTGCTGCTGCGCCTGATGCACCGTGCGGCGGAAGTTCACGACGCCGGGAGAATGGCGGTACTGCGTTTTCTGGCGCAGGTAGCGCACATGGGGCGTAATAAAAATGGCAAAGTTCAGCAGCGCCAGCACAGGCGTGATGATGCCCACAACATTGCCCGCAAGAATAGACCGAGCGATCTCAACGGCGAAGAAGACGCCGTCGACGATGGCCAGCCACTTGATCTTGATGGGGATGATGAAAAACAGCAGCACCGTCATATTGGGGAACAGCACCGCAAAGGCCAGGAACATGGACAGGTTCACATAGCCCGTGCCGGCCAGCGTGAGGAAATGGTTGCCGGTGATGAGGCTGGTGATGACCACGCCCAGCAGCGTCAGCAGGGCGCCACCGGCATAATATAAGGTGAACTTCGCCGTGCCCCATTCCCGCTCAAGGATGGAGCCGATCCAGTAGTAAAAATACAGGGAGATGATCAGCGCAAAGGGGCTGAAATACTCCGGCACAAACACGAAGGTCACCAGACGCCACACCTCGCCGTGGAGCAGGCCGTTCAGGTTAAAGACCAGAAAGTCCAGCGCCGTGGCGTCGGCCTTGCTGCTGAGCATGGAGAGAAAGTACACCACCACGTTGCCGATGACGATGTAGCGCATGAGGTTGGGGATGCCGAAGCGGGGATGGCGGGCGCAGAAGCGCTCCACCGCGTCATAAATTTTTTTCAAAAGGAACTCCTCCTGTTCGATTCATTCGCCTTATTGTAGCCGATAGACAGGGAAAAGTCATTACATTTCTTTGAATTTTTCCCGAAATCAGAAAAATATTTCTCAAATCACCGGTCGGCGATTGACGAACACAAGGCGGAGAACTATAATAGCACAGAAATAAAAACGCCGAGGGAGGTGCGCCGATGGGCGGAAAATGCGAAAGCTGCGTCTACTACTCCTATGACGAGGAGTACGACGACTACATCTGCGAGATGGATCTGGACGAGGACGAGATGGTGCGCTTTCTCTCCGCCCGCGCGGACAGCTGCCCCTACTGGCGGCCGGGGGACGAATATATCACCGCGAGAAAGCAATAAAATACAGGGTGCCGGCGTTTGGCTGCCGGCACCCTGTATTTTTACGGCGAAAGCGGGAGATAGATATTCACTGTGCCCAGCATATTCCTGTAGGCGCCGTCCACAAGGAACTGGACGCGCTGCACCTCGCTCAGCGAGCACAGGGACTGCACCAGCCCGCGCACCACAAGCGCCTGATCCACCTCGGCCTCGCAGAGCTTCCGATAGCTTGCAAAAGAAAAATTCAGGCAGCAGATGTCGCCGTCCATCCACGCGCCGGCTACCTCCACGCCCTCCGGCAGGAGCTTTTGCAGGGTTTCCTCCTGCGGCCCCTCCAGCAGAGCCTCCGTCACCCGCAGGGGGCGGTTTTCCCCTTCATAGATCAGCAGCTCCCGCCGCTCCGGCTGCAGAACGCCCTCCGCATCGGGGAAATACAGCGTCACCGGAACCGCCTTCACCACATCCTCGGAGCTGGTGAGCAGCACGTCTCCGGTGGTCAGATACTCCGATTCACGGGTCGGGAGGGGCTGCCCCTCCACCAGCAGCTGGATCCAGCGGACACTGGGGATCTGGGAAGCCGAGAGGGTGATGCAGTAGTTGGCCACCGTGAGGTCAAATCCCGACAGGCGGCGATATGCGGCGGAAAAATCCAGCGTTGCTATGCCGCCGGACACCGAGCAGCGCAAAAGCTCCGTTCCCTGCGGCAAGGGCGAGGGGAAATCCATGCTCCCGTCCTTGTTCAGCAGCAGCGACACGACCTGCTTTACCTGCTCCGCGGCCTCTTTCCCCTCCTGCTGCGACCAGTCCACGGCCTGGGAGTGCAGCACATCGCCGCCGGCCTCGTACTCCGGCGCCGGATAGAAAAGGCGCAGCTCCCATTTTTCCTCCTGACTTTTCGCGCAGCCCGTCAGCAAAAGCGCCAACATAAGCAGCGCGCAGACGATCCGTTTTCTGCTCATGCCGTCACCTCCGCTTGGGGAAAGCGCACCGTGAACACCGTGCCACCGCCTACGCGGGGGGACACGGTGATCTCACCACTCCGACGCTGCACCGTGTCGCCCACGATGCTCAGGCCAAGCCCCGTGCCGCCGATCTGACGGGAGCGAGCCTTGTCCACCCGATAGAATCGCTCAAAAATATGAGGCATATCCTCCGGAGGGATCCCGATGCCGTTATCCTCCACGGATATGATGACTTGCCCCTCCCGCACCGATACGGTAGCATGGACAAAGCCTCCGGCGGGGGTGTATTTCACGCCGTTTTCCATGAGATTATATAAGATTTGATGGACATCGCCTGAGGTGGCCAGCACGGCAGCGGCTGCATCCGCCTGACAGCGCAGCGCCACGCCACGCTCCTTTGCCACGGGCTGGAGCATGCGGGAAGCGCGCTCGAGAACAGGTTTCACCTCCACACGCACCGCCGGATCTATGGCACCGCTGTCCAGCCGCGTCAAACGAAGGAGGTCTTCTGTGATGCGCTCCAGACGGCTGGCCTCGTCGCCGATGTCCGACACGAACTCGCGGGTGGTCTCCGGATCAATGTTTTCCGTCTGCAAAATGGAATCCGTCAGCAGCTTGATGCCGGCCAGGGGCGTTTTCATCTCATGGGAGGCATCGGACACGAAGCGGCGTCTGGCCTCCTCCGTCGTCTGCAGGCGGCCGGTCAGGCTGTTGAATTCGCCGGCGATCTGGGCGATCTCATCGGAGCCGCTTATCTGGGCGCGGTGGCTGTAAGACCCCTCACGCACCGTGCGGATGGCCTGCAGCAGGCGGCTGATGCGGCGGGTGAACATCCGCGAGAGCAGAAAGCTGACGCCGATGGCAAACACCGCCGCCACAATGGAAATGGTCATTAAGTTCTTCTGCAATTCCCGCAGCAGCGTGCCCTGCTGGGCGTCATATTGATAGGCGTATACAACGCCGATGATCTGGCTGCGGTACACCACCGGCGCCGCCCCACGGCTTAAAAATGCCTCCCCGTCATAGCCGCAGTAAAAGGCGTCGTTGCCCTCCAGCGCCTGGACGATCTCGGTGTAAAAGGCGTACTGCCCTCGGGCGTTCTCCTGCCGGCGGCTGTCATAGAGCACGCGGCCGGCCGTGTCCGTGACCAGCACGCGGCTCACGCCCGTTTCTTCCAGCCCCGACAGCGCCTTCTCCACATTGCTCTCCGTCAGAGTATTCAGCCCCGACAGCGCCGAGCCGATGACCTTTACGCTGCTGTTGAGGGTGGTTTCCTTGGAGTGAAACACAAGGTTCTGCGACTCGATGAGCGGATAGGTATTCAAAATGATCAGAACGGCGGCAATGATGGACAGGTAGCTCAGGCCGATCTTAAATTGCAGACTGCTCTTCATCCTGAAAATAGTACCCCACTCCCCACTTGGTCATAATGTACTTCGGCTGCGCCGGATCCGGCTCCAGCTTCTCCCGCAGGCGGCGGATATGCACGTCCACCGTGCGGTAGTCTCCGGCGTAGGTGTACCCCCACACCTGATCCATGAGCTTTTCGCGGCTGAAGACATGGCGGACGTTCTTCATTAATATCTCCAGCAGGTCGTATTCCTTGGCCGTGAGATCCACCACGCGCCCTCCCCGCAGCGCCACCCGCTGGCTCATATCCAGCGTGAAATCGCCGCAGCGGAGCCGGCTGCTCTCCTGCTCTTTACGCTTATTTCCGGCGGAGCGGCGCAGCAGCGCACGGATGCGCGCCTTCAGCTCCATGATGTTAAAGGGTTTGGTCACATAATCATCCGCCCCGCAGGCAAAGCCCATGATCTTGTCGCTGTCCTCACTTTTGGCGGTGAGCATGATGACCGGCACGTCGGAAAAGGTGCGGATCTCCATGCACGCCTCGCTGCCGGATTTTTCGGGCATCATCCAGTCCAGAATGACAAGATCGAAGTCCCCTCGCCGCACCAGCTCCACGGCAGATATGCCGTCGTAAGCGGCCTCCACCTCGTAGCCCTCGTTCTGCAGGTTAAAGGTGATCCCCTTTACAAGCAGCTTTTCATCGTCAACGACCAGTATTTTCATGGTGTATCCTCCGTGCAGATAAGATAGCGTATATTCTCGATAAGGCTCATGCCGATACCCTTTACATTGTCCAGCTCTTCGATGGAGGCAAAGGAGCCGTGCTCCTCCCGATAGGTCACGATGCGCTGCGCCAACGCGGGTCCGATGCCCTCCACGGCAATAAGCTCCTCCTCCGTGGCGGTGTTGATGTTCACAGGCTTGAGCTCCTGCTCGATCTTCGTGTTCCGTTCCGGCTTGACCTGCCAGCCGCTTTCGGAAGCTCCGGAACCTCTGAGCAGAAGCATGGCGCCTGCAAACAAAACTGCCAGCAGCAGAAGCACGAATTCTGTTTTGGTTGGTTTTAATCCGACTTTCACTGTTGACGCCACCCTGTTTTTTGCTTATAATTTAAGAAATAGACTTGCAGAATCCTGCATTGCTTTATCATTATACCATAGATGGAGAGAAACGACCATGAAAATTCGCCGCATTTTATCTGTTTTTTTGCTATCCGTTCTTCTGGCGGCTCTTTTTTTGACGCCGTGTGCCTACGCCATAGATGAACCGACGCTTGACGCCCGCAACGCCCTGCTGATAGATGTGACCGCCGATCGGGTGCTCTATGGGTACAAAGAAAAGGAAAAGGCCTATCCCGCCAGCATCACCAAGGTGATGACAGCGCTGCTGGTGCTGGAGGCCGTTGACCGAGGCGAGCTGTCCCTTTCTCAGCCCATCACCGCCTCCAACGTGGCCGTCACCAGCATCACCGCAGACAGCAGCACCGTGGGCATCAAGGCGGACGAGGTGATGCCCTTGGAGGAGCTTTTATACTGCCTGCTCATTGAGTCTGCCAACGAGGCGGCCAACGTGCTTGCAGAGGCGGTGGCAGGAACCATTCCCGATTTTGTGGACAAAATGAATCAAAGGGCGAAGGAACTGGGCTGCGAAGGCACCCACTTTGTCAACCCCAACGGTCTGCATGACCCCAACCACTACTCCACCGCATGGGATATTTATCTTATTGCCCGAGAAGCCATGAAGCACGAGCTGTTCACCACCATCTGCAGCAGCAAATCTCACAACGTGCCCGCCACCAACAAATCCAAAGGTCGGGAGCTGCACTCCACCAACGCTCTTATCTCCAATTGGCGCATGCTGGGCTATCTTTACAACTATGCCGACGGCTTGAAAACCGGCTCCACGCCGGAAGCCGGCCGCTGCCTGTTGGCCTCCGCCGTGAAGGACGGACGCCGCCTGATCTCCATCGTGCTGGGCTGCCCCGTGAAGAACATCAACGGCCAAAACAAGATCATGAGCTTTGTGGATTCTGCTGCTTTGCTGGACTGGGGCTACAATAATTTCAGCGTTAAAACCATATTCACCACGGAGGATCTCATTCAGGAGGTGCCGGTGGCACTGAGCAAGGAAACGAACGGCGTACTGGTGCACGCAGCCGAGGATGTATCCTTCCTCCTGCCCAATGACGTGACCCCCGACATGCTGGTGCGGAAGGTCACGGTGTACGGCGACACCGCCTACGCCCCCATCGAGGCCGGCCAGGAGCTGGGCGAGATGACCCTGTCCTATGACGGCTACACCTATGCCACCGTGAAGCTGCTGGCCGCCGACAGCGTAAGCGTGAACCGCTTCCTGCAGGGTAAATATATTCTGGGGCAGTTCTTCTCCAAGACCATTGTGAAAATCATCACCATCGTGGTGATCCTGCTGGCGCTTTTCCTTGTGGTCTGGTTTAAAATGCTGCGGCCCAGGAAGCGCTACAGCTCCCGCAGAAAAAACGGCTCCGGCTTCCGAAATTATCGGGGCAGACGCAGATAATATTTTTACAGGGCAGGCGCACATAGAACTGCGCCTGCCCTGTTCAGAAAGGACACCGTATGGCTCACAGCGATCTAACAATAAAGTATGAAGACAAATTTCTCCTGCTGTGCGTGAAGCCCGTGGGCGTTCTATCCGAGGACAGCGAAAGCGGTGCCTCCATGCCCCGCCTCCTGCGGGCGCATTATGCAGCCCTGCATCAACCGGACTACATTGCCACCGTCCACCGGCTGGACAAGATCACCGGCGGTCTGATGGTGTTTTCCCGCCGAAAAGAAGCCACCGGTAAGCTCATTGCGGCGGTGGCAGAGCATCGGGTGGAAAAGGAGTATCTGGCAGTGCTGCGGGGACACCCAGCAGAGCGGGAGGCGGAGCTGACGGATCTGCTGTTCCGCGATGCGGCCAAAAACAAAAGCTACGTGGTCAAGCGTATGCGCAAGGGCGTACGGGAAGCAAGGCTCTCCTATCGCGTGCTGGCGGAAACGGAGGGGCTGACCCTTGTGCGGGTGCGTCTGCACACGGGACGCACCCACCAGATACGGGTGCAGTTTTCCTCCCGAGGGCTGCCTCTGCTGGGAGACATACGCTACGGCAGCAAGGATCCGAACTGCACCGCTGCCCTGTGGTCGTACCGGCTGGCACTGACACACCCCGTCACCGGCGAACGGCTGGACGTGACCCAGCCGCCCCCAGGACAATATCCATGGACACTTTTTTCCTGCCCAGAATTGGAGCAATAAAAAAATATCCGAAACGGCAAGCCCGTTTCGGATATTTTTTTACCAGCTCTGATAGGCATCCCGCCGGCGATACCCTGCGCAGGGCGTTTGATCCTCATGGAACTCCACGAATCTCAGGGCATAAATATCTCCGCTGACAAAGCGGTTTTGATCCGGCTGGTAGATCACAAGGTAGTCATTGCCCACGCTGGCCAGTATCCCCTCCCATTGAATGGCCTGCTGGGTACCCATGAGAAAGCTGGCCACCACATAGTAGCCCAGATTCCGTGCCAGCAGACCCCGCACGGAGCTGTCGGTCACCTCTCGATTGCCGGCAGGCCCCTCGATGGTACCGATCTCCTGCTGACGCAGCATCATATGCTCCGGCCGCTGGGGGATCAGCGCCATATTGCTCCGATCGGCCTGCATGGGCGTCATAGCTGTCCCGCCGGCATCCATATTCCTTTGCATGGGACTCATGCCGCCCTGCAGAGCGTTTGACCTATTTTGCGTGGGATCCGTTCCCATCACATTTCCCTGTAGTGGATCCGTATGTAACTCCAACATACATCGCACCTCACTCAAGTGTCATAATAGGCATCTGTCGGAACATAAAAGCAGTGCTGTCCGATCTTCTCTACAAACTGACCCACGCGTGAAGGAAAATAGCTCCGGCAGGGCTGGTCGTAGGGATTATAAAACCATAGGGCATCCCCAACAACGGGCAGACGGTTGCCTGCCAGTGCCCAGTCGGCTATGTCGTAGTTCTCCTGCGTGGGCCGCATATTGTATATGTTCTGAGGGTTGTATACGCCGGCGGTGTACTCCATCAGACAGGTGAACTGACCGGGCTGAAAGACGATGTTATACAGGTCGCCCTGTCCCAAGCGGCCATACTCGCCTCCCAGCACATTGACCCGATTCATCACCACGCCGGCCACCGCCTTCATGCCGTTTTCCCCCTCGCCTCCCGCCTCGCACTGAATGAGACGGGCCAGCAGCTCGCGCTCATCATAAGCCATTGCTCTCACGCTCCCATTGCTCTCCATTCTATGCGCGGGGCGGACTGTAGGTGCAAAAACAGACTGCGGAGGGCGTTCCGCAGTCTAATGCTTTATTTTTCCTGCTGCAGCGCCTGCTCCAGAGCCACAGAGAGCTGGTCAGGGCAGGAGCTGGGCTTCCCGCCGCAGCGGATGCCACGCATTCGCTCTATAGCCTCCTTGGCGGGCATGCCGATCACCAGTCGGGAAATGCCCTGCAAATATCCATTGCAGCCGCCCTCCACACGGACATCACGGATGATGCCGTCTTCCAGCTCCACCGTCATCTTGCGGGAGCAAACGCCCCGAGGCTGATAGGTATAGGTCATGATCCTTCCTCCTTTAGATGAATTATGCCTTAGCCGCCGTGAAGATGCCCACACCCAACACGGAGAGGACGCCCATTATGACGCCAGCCAGCAGCACGCCGCCCATGCAGGCCAGCACGCTCTTTTTGAAATCCATGTCCAGCAGGCTGGCCGCCAGGGTGCCCGTCCAGGCGCCGGTGCCCGGTAGCGGAATGCCCACGAACAGCAGCAGCGCCCAGAAGAGGCCGCGTCCGGCTTTTGCCTGCAGCTTTTTGCCGGCCTTTTCGCCCTTTTCCAGACACCAGGTGAAAAACTTGCCGATGAACTTCTTGTCGCTGCCCCAGACCAGCACCTTTCTGGCAAAGAAATAGATGATGGGCACCGGCAGCATATTGCCGACGATGGCGATGGCAAAGGTCAGCCACAGCGGCAGGTCAAAGGCCACGCCGTACGGAATGGCGCCCCGCAGCTCAATGAGCGGCACCATGGACACGCCAAATACGATGAGACAATGTTTCAGCATGAAATAGTTGCTCCTAACTTCAGTATGCCCCTATTATACACGCTCCGCTCCCCAATGGCAAGACCTCAGACCAGCGCATATTTGCGGGCATAGAAATCGTACCGCTGCCGGAACTCGTCGCTGCCCGAACGAACGCCGTCAAGATAGCCGTGGATGTCCAGCCGGCTCTTCTGCATCTGCACGACGCAGCCGGCTATATTGGAGCAGTGGTCGGCGATGCGCTCCAGATCCGTCAGCAGATCCGCCCAAACGAAGCCGGCCTCCATGCTGCACCTGCCCTCCTGCAGGCGCAGAATATGACGGGAACGGAGCTGCTCTTTCAGCGTGTCAACCACCTGCTCCAGCGGCTCCACCTCAGCGGCGGCGGAGAGATCCGTGTGGATGAAGGAGGTCAGAGCCAAGTCCATGATCTCCTCTACGGCTCCAAACATCTTTTTCATTTCTTCCATGGCGGTGGGTGTAAAGGTTATCCCCTTGCTGCGAAGCTCCTCGGTGGATTCCAGAATATTCACGGCGTGGTCGCTGATGCGCTCGAAATCGCCGATCATGTGCAGCAGCTCCGCCGCCTCCACCCGATCCTGCTCGTTGAGATGGCAGCCGGAGAGCTTCACCAGGTAGGTGCCCAGCTCGTCCTCATAGCGGTCGGCGGTCTGCTCGTCCTCCCGAATGCTCTCGGCACGCCTATCCTCGTGGGTCTTCAGCTCCTTCATGGCATTGCGGGTGGCGCGGACAGCCGTAAGCCCCATTTTCATGGTCACCTCATGGCAGCGCTCCATGGCCACGGCGGGCGTAGCCATGAGCCGCTCGTCCAGCTCCGGCACGCTGTCGCTGCCGGTGTGGTCGGGGATAATGCGGCAGGCCAGCTTTTCCAGCAGACCCGTCATGGGCAGCAGCAGCGCCGTGCAGAGGATATTGAAGATGGAGTGCACGATGGCAATGCCCATCTGGTCGATGCTGCCGCTCAGCATCGGAATATCAACCAGACCGCGCACCACCTCAAACACTGTCAGCCACACCACGGTGCCGATGATATTGAAGGAGAGATGCACCACCGCGGCGCGGCGGGCGTTGCGGTTGGTGCCGATGGAAGACAGCAGCGCCGTGACGCAGGTGCCGATGTTCTGCCCCATGATGATGGGAATGGCGGCGCCGAAGGTGATCTGACCGGTGGAGGACACCGCCTGCAGAATACCCACAGAGGCGGAGGAGGACTGGATGATCGCCGTGAGCACAGCGCCGGCCACCACACCGAGGATGGGGTTGGTGAACACCAGCAGCAGCTCGCGGAAGCTCTCCATGTCCTTCAGACCCGCCACGGCGCCGCTCATGGTGTCCATGCCGAACATCAGTGTGGCAAAGCCCAGAAGAATAAGCCCCGTATCCTTCTTCTTGCCGCTCTTGCCCATCATATACAGCGCAACGCCCACAAGTGCCAGGATCGGCGTGAAAGACGTGGGCTTGAGGAGCTGCATAAAGAAATTATCGCTCTGGATGCCCGACAGGCTCAGGATCCACGCCGTCACCGTGGTGCCCACGTTGGCTCCCATGATGACGTAGATGGCCTGCCGCAGCGCCATAAGCCCCGAGTTTACAAAGCCCACCACCATGACCGTTGTGGCGGAGGAAGACTGGATCACCGCCGTGACGCCCACGCCGGTGAGGAAGCCTGCGGCCTTGCTGCCGGTGAGCTTGCCCAGCAGGTTCTTCAGCCCCTGCCCTGCGCGCTTTTCCAGCGCATCGCCCATGAGGTTCATGCCGAACAGAAACAGGCTCAGACCACCGATGAGCGTTAATACATCAAAAAATGTCATTTCCTTCTCTCCTCTGTATATTTATTTCTCTGCTTTTAATCTAAATTTAGCATACCCAAGTTATATTAAATCCGAAACCTCTGTTAGGTTAAATCCATATTAAATTATAAAAAGAAGACCCCTATACAGAGGTCTTCTTAATTATAAGCCGAATGATTATTCCCTGGGAAAGATGACGGAAATGCTGGTGCCGATCTCCGGCCTGCTCTGCAGCCTTATATCGGCGCCGTGGAGAAGCGCCGCATGCTTGACGATGGACAGCCCCAGTCCCGTGCCGCCGATGGCGCGGCTGTGACTCTTATCCACCCGATAGAAACGCTCGAACACACGGCTCTGGTGATCCGGCGGGATGCCGATGCCGGTGTCGGCCACGGTGACGGAGGCTCTGCCCTCCTTTTTCTCCACAGTGACGGTGACGCTGCCGCCGACGCGGTTATATTTGATGGCATTGTCACAGAGGTTATACACCATTTCATGCAGCGCCTGCCGCACGCCGTGCACGGTCTGCCCGCTCCCTTCCAGGCGCAGGGCAATGTCCTGCTTTCCGGCCAGCGGTTCAAGGCTCTGCAGCACCTCATCACAGAGGGTGTAAAGGTCAACCTCTTCCCACACCATTCCGGCGCCCTCCTCCAGACGGGAGAGGTCGATAATGTCCTCCACCAGATTGGTCAGGCGGGCGCATTCCTTTTGAATGTCGCGGCTGAACTCCCGCACCTTGTCCTCCGGCACCAGCCCCTGGCTCATCAGCTCGGCAAAGCCGGAGATGGAGGTGAGCGGTGTCTTCAGCTCGTGGGACACGTTGGCGGAGAACTCGCGGCGCAGCTGCTCCCGCTGCTCCCGCTCCGTGACGTCCATGGTCAGCACCACGGCGCCCGCCACCTGGCCGGACTCCAGCACGGGGCTTGCTATGACGGAGAGCGTCCGCTCCCCCTGCTGCATGAGCTGCTCACACCGCTGGCCGGCCAGAGCCTGCTGCGCCGCATGACGAAGCTGCGTCACCTCGCATTTGGCGATATTATCCGCCTCGGCGGGCAAAAGCATGGCGGCGCTGTGGTTCTCCGTGAGCACATGGCCGCGCAGGTCTATGAGCAAAAATCCCTCGCTCATGTTCTCCGTCATGGCGGAAAACTCCAGCATGCGGCGGCTCAGCTCGTCCATCTGCCGGCGGATGGTGTCCTTCTGCTGCCGCAGCCGTCGGGTGAGGGGCTGCAGCTCGGGATATACATCCTGCGGATCATCGGGGGAAATGGAGTTGATGGGCTTTGTGATCTGCTGCGCCAGACGCACGGACAGACCCGCCGCCAGCAGGAGAAGCCCCGCCACCGTGGCCGCAATGGGCCAAGCCATATTCAGCAGCATGGCGCCCAGACTGCTCTGCTCCCGACTCAAGCGCAGCACATTGCCGTTGCGGAGCCGGAGGGCATAGTAGAGATTCTTTTTCAGCACCGTATTGGAGTAGTGGCTGCTTTTGCCTCTGCCCTCCCGCAGCGCCTGCGCTACCTCCTCGCGGTTCGAGTGGTTTTCCATGCCGGCGGCCTTGGCCACACTGTCAAAAAGCACAGTGCCGTCGGGGGCGATGAGGGTGATGCGGTCGGTGGAGCGCATTTGCTCCGGAGCGATGTAATCCAGCGACTGCTGCAGCTGCTCCGCCTCCTGCGAAAGCGAGGCGAAGGACTGCTTTTCATAGTAGCTGTATAATATTCCCGAAAAGAGGCAGGCTCCGGCCACAAGCACCAGCAGCGCCAAGCTGAACAGGCTGCGAATGATCTTTCCGGTCATGCCTGCCCTCCCAGCTTATAGCCCACGCCGCGGACGGTTTCGATGAGGCCGCCGGCCTCCCCCAGCTTCTGGCGCAGGGTGCGGATGTGCACGTCCAGCGTGCGATTTTCCCGCTCCGCCTCCAGACCCCAGATGCGATCCATCAGCACGTCACGGGTCAGCACGCGCCCCTGCTGCTGCAGGAGCAGAGACAGGATCTCAAATTCCTTATAGGTGAGCACGACCTCCCGCCCGTTTACCTGCACCTGCCGCCGCTGGGGGCAGACGAACAGAGGCCCAACCTGCCACTGCTGCTCCGACGGCTGCTTTTCCGCACGGCGCAGCACCGCCCGCACACGAGCCATAAGCTCCATCATGCCAAAGGGCTTGGAAACAAAGTCGTCCGCTCCGCCGTCCAGCCCCGTCACCCGATCGAACTCCGTATTTTTAGCCGTGAGCATGATGACCGGGATGGCGGCTGTGGCCGTGGCGGCGCGCAGCTTTTTCAGCACCGAGAAGCCGTCCTCCTCCGGCAGCATCACATCCAGCAGCACAAGCTCCGGCAGCTTCCGGCTCATGGCATGCCAGAACTCCGACGGCTTTTCAAAGCCCGCCGCCTCAAAGCCCTGACTCTGCAGGGCGTAAACCACCAATTTGCGTATACTTTCGTCATCTTCCAGCAGAAAAATCATCCGTTTCACCTTCTTCCGAGGTCATTATATCGTATCTGTGTTAAAAAGAAAATCCGCTTTATGTTAAATCCATCTTAAATAATAGCATATCCTCTGAATTTTTAATATATTTTTTCATTCTTTTTTAACCTGATCTTTAAAAAACTTGTCGACAATGTCTAACAAATTTTGTATACTATAAAAAAGGATTCAGATTTGGGAGGGAGAATTGCGGATGGGCATATCCGATGTTATAACCCTGCTGGGCGGCGTGGCTCTGTTCCTGTTCGGCATGAGCCTGATGGGAGACGGGCTGAAAAAGGTCGCCGGCAACAAGCTGGAGCTGGTGCTCTACCGGCTCAGCAGCACGCCCCTCAAGGGCGTTTTGCTGGGCACAGCCGTCACCGCCGTGATCCAGTCTTCCTCCGCCACCTCGGTGATGGTGGTGGGCTTTGTGAACTCCGGCATGATGCAGGTCAAGCAGGCCATCGGCGTGGTCATGGGCGCTATTCTGGGCACCAGCGTCACGGGATGGATCCTGTGCCTGTCGGATCTTTCCGGCGGCAGCGGCTGGGTGGAGCTTTTGAGCACTGCCACCATCACGGGGATCGTGGCCATCGTCGGCATCGTGCTGCGCATGGCCGGAAAAAAGCAATCCACGCTGGCCGTGGGCAACATACTCATGGGGTTTGCCGTGCTCATGTTCGGCATGTCTGCCATGAGCGGCGCCGTGGCTCCCCTGAAGGAGAGCGAAGCCTTCATCGGCATTCTCACCAGCTTTTCAAATCCCTTTCTGGGCATTCTGGTGGGCATTGCCTTCACCAGCATTCTCCAGAGCGCTTCGGCCGCCGTGGGTATTTTGCAGGCACTGGCCATTACCGGCGCCGTCACCTTTGAGGTGGCCTTCCCCATCATCATGGGCATCGCCGTCGGCGCGGCCGTGCCCGTTCTGCTTAGCGCGCTGGGCGCCAACATCCACGGCCGCCGCACCGCATTCGTCTACCTGCTGATTGATGTTTTGGGCGTTATTATCTGGGCTACGGTGTTCTATACGGTGAACGCTTTCGTACATTTTTCTTTTATGACGCAGACCATGACCACGGTGTCCATTGCACTGCTGAACACCCTGTTCCGCCTGGCCACTGTGGTGCTGCTGGCGCCGCTTATCGGCCTGCTGGAGCGCTTTGTCTGCTTCCTCATCCCCGACAGGAGCAGCGCCAACGCCGCACAGCTGGAAATGGATCGGCTGGAGGAGCGCTTTCTGCAGCACCCCGCGCTGGCCATTGAACAGAGCCGCGAGGTCACGGCCGCCATGGCCAACACCGCCTGCTGCAATCTAGTGGATTCGCTGGGGCTTATCGGCGCATACAGCGACAAGACCTTCCAGCACATTGAGGAGCAGGAGGAGACCATTGACCGCTTTGAGGACAAGCTGGGCACCTACCTCATGAAGATCACCGTCAAGTCTCTGAACACCCGCCAGAGCGAAGAGGTATCCAAATATCTGCACACCATTTCCGACTTTGAGCGCATTGGCGACCATGCGCTGAACATTGCCGAGTGCGCCAAGGAGATCCACGAAAAGGGGATCGTTTTCTCCCCGCAGGCGCAGCACGAGCTGTCCGTGCTGCAGCAGGCCATACGGGACATCCTGCACCTGTCCGTGGACACGTTTATCGACAGCGATGTGGAGGGTGCCCGTCGGGTGGAGCCGCTGGAGGAGATCGTGGATACCCTGTGCGACGAGATGAAGAGCCACCACATCGACCGGCTGCAGCAGGGCACCTGCACACTGAACCAGGGGTTTGTCTTCAACGACCTGCTGACGAACTTTGAGCGTGTGGCCGACCACTGCTCCAACATTGCTTTGGCCGTGATTGAGCTGCAATCCGACTCCTTCGACACCCACGAATATGTCCGCAGCCTCAAGCAGATGAAGGACGAATCCTTTGCCAAATACTTCGATGAGTACAAGCGAAAATATACTCTGGCATGATTTGCCGCAAAAAAAACGGAGGGCATTCCTCCGTTTTTTATTCTCTTTCACACACTGTCAGCACATAGCCCGCCGGAGCCGGAGGAAAGGAAAACGTGAAACCCGCCGGCGCAGATAGGAGCTTGTCGCCTTGCAGCACGAATTCCACCTGACGAAACTCCATAAGCCGGCCGCCGCGGCATTTGATCCAGCTCTCCTTCAGCGTCCAGAGCCGCAGAAAAGCCTCTGCACGCTGCGCTTGCGGCAGCGCCGCCAGCCAGCGCCGCTCCGCCTCCGACAGCGTGCGCTCCATGCGCTCGTGCACCGGACGGATCCGCTCCAGATCCACGCCGATCTCCTTTTCGCTGACAGCGCAGACCACATGATCGCCGCTGTGGCTGCAATTAAAAAACAGGGGAAGTCGGGTCAGCGGCTTTCCGTTTTCACCCCGATAAAACACGATGTTCTCCGGCTTTTCTCCCGTGGCATCGGCCAGCATCTTCCGCGCCAGTGACTCCGCCGATTCGTCCTTTAGGGATGCAACGATGATGTTCATTTTCTCACCTCTTTGCCTATCCTACCACAAGGGCGCCCCCTGCGCAACGATTTTACACATGAAGCGCAGGGAGATTTTAGGAGAAATTTGTCATACACCCCCTATAGACAACCGTTCGATGCAATGGTATGCTGATGCAAGAAAAGAAGAAAGAAGATGCGCTATGACTTCCTCCCCCACGCCTATGACCCGCGGCTATATCATGACCCTCTGCGGCGGCCTGTGCTGTGCTATCGGCGGCGCCTGCGGGCAGGTGATGTTCCGCGACTGCGGCGTTACCTCCGACTGGCTGGTGCCCATCCGGCTGTTCACCGGCGGTATCATCACCCTGCTCATTGCCGCACTCACCGGCGGAAAGCCGCTGGAGCCGGTACGCTGCCGAGACGCCTGGCCGGACATACCGGGCTTTTTCCTGATCCTTGTCACAATTCCCATAATGGCTATTGGAAAAGCCAAAGAAGCATAGTCAAACACCCGCGCAGGTGCCGCAAGCCTGCACGGGTGTTTTCATCAACAGATCAGTCGCAATGTCTGTACGGCGTGTTCTGCCACTTGCCGCCGTTTATCCGGTGCATCTCCTCCGTGAGATGATCCCACCGCAGCACATCCCGCCTATCGGGATAAAATTCAACAAACTCTCCATCGACGAAGGTATAGAAACGAGAAATATCCGTGCACATGCCGAAAGTGGGCACCTGCTCCGTGGTCAAATGGAAGGAATAGGGCTTTCCCTCCACGGTGCCGGCAAAGTGCAGCCCCGCTCTGTCCAGGCGAAGCTCACCTTCTCCACAGATGACAGAGGTATTGTTTCCTTTGAGATATTTATACTGAGGCAGCTTACCCACGCGAACGTGGCCACTGTATGTAAAGTTCGGATCCTTTACATCTTCCTCTGCCTTTTTCCGCTCCAGTAGCACCCAGTCGCTGACAAGCGCGGGGCAGTCGCTCCCCTCACCCACCGGATGCAGGTTGTAGCATTCGTCCAGCGCAACGGTGTTTCCGCAGGCGGTGCAGCGCATCTCGTTGCCGCTGCACGCCATTTGGTGCAGAGCGCCGCACTTGGGGCACAGGTACAGCAGCGTGTCCAGCGCCTTGGCCATCTGCCCCTTTCCGCCAAAGCGCACCTGCGCCTGCTTATTCCAGATGT
Organism: uncultured Eubacteriales bacterium; assembly: GCA_900313295.1. Lineage (GTDB taxonomy): Bacteria > Bacillota > Clostridia > Oscillospirales > Oscillospiraceae > Vescimonas. The sequence goes on along the minus strand of OMQS01000119.1, from coordinate 3,930 downwards.
AGTCGTCGTGTGCCAGCAGGCGGTTCATGGTGTTCTCGATCTCCTGCGGCGTCAGGCTATTCAGCTCCTCCGCCGTGAACATGCGATCCACGGTCACCTCCACACGGCCTGCGCGCTCATCCAGACAGTGCTTCGTGTAGGTCAGATAGCCGCCGGAAACCTTGGTATAGTACACCGTCACGCCCATCATTTTCAGAAATTTCCCCGTGCCGATCATCACCGGCTGCGCCATGCCCGTAATGGAACTCATGCCCTCGGGCATGATACACAGATTTCCGCCCTGACGGATGACGCTGCGCATCTGACGCATGCAGTGCAGATCCGGCGTGAAGTTCTTCTTGGGAATGGCCTGCATCAGCTTCAAGATCAGGCAGACGGGAAAGCGCACGAACTCGTTATACCCCACCACATAGTTGAGCTTATTGGGAAAACACGCGGGGCCGGTGAACTGATAGTCCACCCGAGAGGCATGGTTGCTGATGAGGATAAACGGCTTTTTATCCTTACGGGGGTCGGCCTTAAAACGGAAGGAGGTGTGGATCTTCCCGTTGAGGATCTTCACCACCAGCATGAGTATTGCGTACAGCAGGCCGTTGGGCAGCTTTACCTGCCGCGCCTGCAGCTTTTCCTGCAGCGTCTTCTTCATAGGTCTCTCCTCGCTTGCTTGATTCTTGGTTCCATTGTAAAGGATTTTTCGCCATAAAGCTACCCTTTTTGCAAAAAAAATGGGTACAGGCACGAATTTGCGTGCCCGCATCCATTTTTTGCATTGATTTGGTTCAGCCCTCGACCACCTGACGGAAGTAGTAGGAATTGCTGGCGCTGTCGCCCACCAGCATGACCATGATGGTGGTGCCGTTGAGATCGGCAAACAGGAAGGTATAGTCGATCTTGGTGCCGTTGTTGTCGACAGACAGAACGATCATGTCATTGTTCTCATCGGCGCCGCAGGAACCGGTGAGGACGCCGCCGCCCTGCACGAAGTCAGCACTGTCGGCAGCATTGAAGTCCACCTCAAACTTGCCGCCGTACTTCTTCAGCGTGGCGGTAGCCTGCTCGTTATCCATCTCCACACCGTTGAGGAAGCCGCCGCAGAACTCCCAGCGGGTGCCCACGATGTCCTCGGGAACCTTTACAAAGTTCATGCTCTCCAGCGGAGTGCCCTGACCGGTCTTATCGGTCTTATCGGTCTGCTCGTTCTGCTGGCCGTTGTCGGGATCGGTGTTGGTGTCGGAATCGCTGCCGCAGGCTGCCAGAGACAGCACCATGATTATTGCCAGCAGGCAGGCCAGAATCTTCTTCATTTTCATTTTTCCTCCAAGAGTAATTTGATTTTATATAAGCCGTTGGCCGGTTTATACCGGAATTATGCGCGCATCAGGCGACGCTGGTGAATATCTCCCCGTCGCTGCAGGTGAAGACCACGGGGTCGGAATAGACGCTGTTATCCAGCGCGTCGCGCATTTCAAACACCATCACATAGTCGCCGTCCGGCAGATCCATCTCCGAAAACGCCGTCTTATCCGACACGGTGATCGTCATCGCCGGATAAGGCTCCGGATCCTCGTCGCTTGAAAGAGCGGAAACATACCATATAGGCGTCAGCTTATCGCCGCTCTTGAGCTGGCGCAGCTCCTTGCCGGCCATGCCCTCGTCGCTCACGCCCTGCTGAGCGCCCAGGATCGTCCACTCCTCCTCGGTGAAGTCGTACACGACCTGCAGGTTATACTCCTCGTCGTTGAGCATTACGGGCACCGTGTAACGGTTGTAGTCGTCCCCTTCAAAGGTCAGCTCCATGTAGACGGGCACGCCGTCAATGCTGCCCCAGACGCCGCGGAAATTATCGGTGAAGATGCCGTTTTCCCAGTCGCTGACAAGGTCATTGTCCGAGCCGAGGAGCATCATGGAGTCGCTGTCCTCGTCCATATAGTACAGCAAAAAGCCGATGTAGGCAAGAGCGCTGTCAGCCTCCGGCCCCAGAGTCAGCACGGCGAGGCCGTCGTCCGTCACCGCGAGGGACGCATCGCTCCATTTCTGGATGGCGTTCACCGGCAGCTCCGGCAGCGAGTCGATGCCCAGCGACCGCACAAAGGCCAAACCAGCCTCGTCCAGCCGCCCCGTCAGGCCATAGGTATAGAAGTACAGAAACGACGTTCCCACGCCGATGGCGGAATACTCCTCCAGACCGTCGGCGTTGCCGTCATAGGCATAGTAGCAGGACAGGCCCGTTGCCTCGGAGCGGTACGGACCGTTCACCTTGTACGCCACGCACGCCTCCAGCGCGCTCAAGACCGCCTTGGCCGAGGGCAGAGTCTCCATGCTCTGCCGCGCCAGATGGCCAAGATCCACCATGTTGGTATAGCCCTGCTCGCGGCTGTTGCCGCCGTAATTCTCCGTCTTCTGGGCAAGGCGGGCAAAACGGGAGTAAAAGCCCGCGTCCTTCCCCGCCGCCTGCAGCGCCTCCGCGCCGAAGGCTTCATAGGCAGCCAGCAGCTCCTTTATCTTGGAAAGATCCGTCACCGACAAGGTGGCGTCCATCTCCGTGTCGTTTTCACGGCAGCCGGCCATGTATGTATCGCACATCACCTTTCCCAGCAGCAGACCGTCCATGGACGGCTTCTTTGCCAGTGCGCCCAGCCAGCCGGTGTAGTTCCAGCCGTTGCCCGGCTCCGTTTCCTCCGAGGCGACCATATACCGGCTGAAGCCGGACAGAATATTGGCTACATCCACCGTGGCCATGAGGCAGGCGTCAAAGCCCACCAGCTCCAGCGGTGGCTCTCCGGACTCCGACGGAGTCCAGACCTGAGAAAATGCCTCATAGATCTCGTCCAGCGTCAGAGAGTCGTTGTCATACAGCTCGTCAAAGGCCACGCCGCCCACCGAGCCGCCGCCGTGGTTCCAGAACACCACGGCTGTTTTGTCGGCGGGATACTGATCCACCGCAAACTGCAAGAACGACGCCAGCGTGTCCGTATCGCCCATGCTGGCCGAGGGCTGCTCCTCCACCAGCTTCAGGCCGTCGGAGGTATACACATACCGCTGCAGTACGGACGCATCCACCGTGTCATTCTGCCACTGGGAGGCGCCGCCGGTCTGGATGACCACAGTCACATTCTCCGGCAGCGACACATCCAGCATCTCCGACAGATCCTCGGTGGCGCAGCCGCTTTCCGACTCCAGATCGCTGCCGCACAGATACCAGTATATTGCCCAAGTGCCGCCGTCAGCCGCGCTGCCGCAGGCCGACAGGGAAAAGATCATCGCAAGGGAAAGGAGCAGCGCCGCGATCCTTCTGCTCATATATATTCCTCCCGTCAAATGCCCAAAAGCTGCTTTTTCTTGGCTGCAAACTCTTCCTCGGTGATGACACCGGCGTCAAACAGAAGCTTATACTTCTGGATCTCCGCCACGGGATCCGCAGCGGCGGGCGCCGCAGCAGCCGGCGCGGACGCAGCCGCCTGCACCTCATCCTCCCAACGCTCGGCGGCGGCGGGGTTCATGATGTGGGCAAGCTGCGCCGCCAGCTCGTGCAGCTCGTTTACCTTGTCGTCGTACTCCCGCAGATAGTCGTCCACGCTGGGATACTGGCTGCTGAAGTCCGGCGCGCTGATCTCCTCGCGGAAAGACCGCCAGTACGGATGCTCCAAGGTCAGCTCAATACGGAATTTCCGCACCGGAGGCGTGCATTCAAAGGTGGGTCTGGGCGGGCGGGGCGGCATACGGTCATGATTCCTGTCGTCACGATCCCGCTCCATCATGCGGCGCATGTCCTCCATGTGCTCGAATTCCTGCTTCCGGCGCAGGAAGCTGTCGATGCTGGGCGCCAGCTCGGCGGCTCTGTGGGGCACATCGCTGCGATAGCAGAGCAGGCCGTCCTCCTTCCCCACAAACAGGGGATCGGTGTCCTCCGTGATGCGGAAGGACTTCAGG
>OMQS01000120.1 GCA_900313295.1 uncultured Eubacteriales bacterium | reverse complement strand
TCGCTGAGCCGGGCTTCCTGCTCATCCATGTCCCGCAGGCTGCCGCGCACCGCCTCCAGCGCCTTGGTGGCCGCCTGTGCAACGGCGTTCTCCTCCGCCGAACGGATGGCCGCTTTGGCGTCCTGCAGCTGTTTTTTTGTCTGCTGCAGCTGCCCCGCCGCCGCGTCCAGCTGCCCGTTCACCGCCTCCGCCAGCCGCGCGGAGAGCGCGTCCATTTTCTCCTGGCTCAAGATCACGTTCATCTGCCGCTGCACCAGCCCGCTTACGGACACGCTGGCCACGCCCGTGATGCCCTCCATCTTGCTCGTCAGCGTGTTTTCCACGAACTCGGAAAGCTCCGCCACGTCCATCTTGTCGCTGGACACGGCGGCCACGGCCACCGGCAGCATGGTGGGGTTAATTTTCAGCACATAGGGCGTGCCCACGGTGTCGTCCCAGCCGCCCTGGAGAGTGGCGATCTTCTGCTGGATGTCCACGCCCGTGGAGTCCATATTCACGCCCTGCTCAAACTCCAGCACCACCATGGACACGCTGTTCTGGCTGGTGGAGCTGATGTGCTTGATCTCGTTGAGGGTGGCCATGGCCTGCTCCATGGGCTTGGTGATGTCGCTCTCCACGGCCTCGGGGCTGGCGCCCGGGTCGGTGGTCACGATGACCACATAGGGGAAGTCCATATTGGGCAGCAGATCCGGCGTCATTTTCGTGTATGCCACCACGCCCAGCACCAGTATGGCCAGCACCGCCACGAACACCGTCAGCGGCTTTTTCACGCTGAATTTTGCCATAACCTCCCCTTCCTTTCGAGCCAATGCAGCCCTCCATTTTATAATCTATAGAAGTCTATCATGGGGCAAAAAAAATTGCAAGCAAAGGAGAGGATTGTTAACGAAACCGTTACAAACCCCGCCCAAAAAAGCGTCTTCCTCTGCGCACACCTCTCCGAAAAAGCTATCCCTCAGCCGCTTCTGCCTGCTGCCTGCCGGAGGCGGCAGGCGCTGCCGGCGACATCCGGAAAATGAATCAAGCCGCTGCCAAAGCAGCGGCTTGATTCAGGAAAATGGAGGGTAAATTGTTATATGCTGAGATGCCTTACCTGACAGCGTCGGCCAGCTTGGCCTCTTCCTCGGCGTCGATGGTGGCCATGTGATCCAGCATCCGCACCACCTGGCAGCTGTAGCCCCACTCGTTGTCATACCAGGCAATGAGCTTCACGAAGTCGTGATCCAGCATAAGGCCGGCGTTCTCGTCGAAGATGCAGGGGCAGGGGTTGCCGATGAGGTCGGTGGACACCAGCTGATCCTTGGTGTAGCCGATAATGCCCTTCATATTGGTTTCACTGGCATGGCGGATCTCATAGCAGATCTCGGCGTAGCTGGTGGGACGGGAGAGCTTGGCAGTGAGATCCACCACGGACACGTCCGCAGTGGGCACCCGGAAGGACATGCCCGTCATCTTGCCCTTCAGGGAGGGGATGACCCGCCCCACGGCCTTGGCGGCGCCGGTGGAGGAGGGGATGATGTTGTTGAGGATGGAGCGGCCGGTGCGCCAGTCGCTGCCGCCGCGGGAGTCCACGGCCTTCTGCTTGGCAGTGGAGGCGTGGATAGTGGACATGAGACTCTGCTCGATGCCGAAGACCTCGTGGATGACATAGGCCAGAGGCGCCAGACAGTTGGTGGTGCAGCTGGCGTTGGATACCACCTTCATGTCGGGGCGATAGAGCTTGCTGTTGATACCGTAGACAAAGGTGGGGGTCACCTCGTCCTTGGCGGGCGCCGTGAGCAGCACCCGCTTGGCGCCGCCCTTGAAGTGACGGGAGGCCTTCTCCGTGGTGTTGTTGGCGCCGGTGCACTCCAGAATGTACTCCGCTCCGCACTGGGACCAGGGGATCATGGCGGCGTCGTTCTCGCTGAACACGCGGATCTTGTGGCCGTTCACCACCAGATTGCCGTCCAGATTCTCCACCGTGCCCTCAAAGTTGCGGAACACGGAGTCGTACTTCAGCAGATAGACCATGTAGTCCACGTCCGCCTTGCGCAGGTTGATGCCGCACACGTCGAACTTGTCCGGATCCTTCGCCAGAATGCGCAGCAGCACGCGGCCGATGCGGCCGAAACCGTTAATGCCAATCTTAATCGACATACACACCTAAACCCTTTCTTTGTCCTCGTTCCTCCGCCCCCGCAGGGGCATTTTCTTCTGCTACCATTATATCATGGCCACAGCATTTGTCTTGTGCAATTTTCAAAAATCATTGACGAAAAAAATCCATCCACGCCCTTCCTTTTATTGGAAATATACAAAAAAATTCAAAATCATACCCAAACATTCCATACATTCAAAATGGGTGAATCCAATTCATCCCCCCTGTCAATCGACACGCCCCCCATAAATCCCGTCATTGCGAACC
>OMQS01000123.1 GCA_900313295.1 uncultured Eubacteriales bacterium | reverse complement strand
GGTGTTTTCGCCGATCACCGTCTTTTCCCACGGGAAAATGCCGATGGAGATGGTGACGTTTTCAAAGATCTCCACGCCGGTCTTCAGAATGATCTGCGCCGTGTCGATGACAGAGATGTTATTGCCCCCCTCATCCTTGGAGAAGGAGAAGCCCTTGCAGCCGATCACGGCTCCGCTGCGTATCACCACATTATCGCCGACCACAACGCGACCCTTAATCACGGCCATCGGCTCGATGGTCACATTATCCCCAATAATAACATTCTCGGCAGGGATGGATGCCAGCGGGCTGATACAGCAGTTTTTTCCAATTTTTGTAGGGAACGACTTGCCAACATACGCCTCATGTTCCGACAGCGCATTGTGCAGCGCAAACAGGGACGCCTTGGGGCGTCGGCAGACGAATACGCCCTTGATATGGGCAGGCATCTTATCCGCCAGCTCCGGCGTACACAGCACGCAGGAGATGTTCTCGTTGCTGAGCGCCGGCAGGAATTTTTCTTTTTCCAGAAACGTCAAAAAGTTTTTCTGCTCATATTCCGTGGCGAACGCGATGACGGAAAACTCACCGTCACGAACCAGCTCGCCCTCAATATGCCGCGTAATGTCCGACAGCCTCATCACAGCGCCTCCAATACCGCGTCAATGACCTGCTGCTGCTCCGCCGCATCCATGTACGGGTGCATGGGCAGGGACAGGGTCCGGGCGCAGTAGTCATTGGCATTTGCATAGGTCTCGCCATAGTGCGGCTCCGCCTTGAACACCGGCAGAGCGTGCTGGGGGGTGGGATAGTAAACCATATTGGGAATATTCTTTTCCTTCAGATGGGCGATAACCTTGTCCCGGGTCTGGGTATCCTTAGCCAAAATGGCGTACTGAGCCCAGGCGGACACGCAGCCCTCCGCCACGAAGGGCACGGTGAAGCCCTTGCAGAACGCGGCGTTATAGCGGCCGGCCACCTCCTGGCGGCGGTCAATTTCATAGTCTTTCAGTGCCTTCAGCTTGGGCAGCAGCACCGCCGCCTGGACGGTGTCCAGACGGGAGTTCATGCCCACGCGGATATTGTCGTACTTGCCGCCGGGGCCTTTGCCGTGGACGCACAGGGAGCGGATGATGTCCGCCGCGGCATCGTCGTCGGTGAAGATGGCGCCGCCGTCGCCGTAGCAGCCCAGAGGCTTGGCGGGGAAGAAGGACGTGGTGGCAATGTAGCCGAAGGAGCAGCACTTGCGCCCCTTGTTGGAGGCGCCGAAGGCCTGAGCGGCATCCTCGATGAGAATGAGTCCGTACTTCTCGCAAATGGGGGCGATGGCGTCATAGTCGCAGGGGTTGCCCAGAATATCCACGGCCACCACGGCCTTGGGCTTGAGCTTGCCCTCGGCCAGCACGGCCTTGATCTGCTTTTCCAGACTCTCGGGGCAGAGGGTGTAGGTGTCCCGCGTGATGTCGCAGAACACGGAGGTGGCACCGAACATCTTGGCCGGCTCCGTGGAGGAGATGAAGGTCATGTCCGGACAGAATACGGCGTCCCCCGCTCCTACGCCCGCCACCATGTAGGCGATCTGCAAAGCGTCGGTGCCGTTGGCACAGGTGACGCAGTGCTTGCGGCCTACGAAGTCCGCCAGCTCCTTCTCCAGCTGCTTTACCTGCGGGCCGCCGATGAACTGGGCGGAGTCCAGCACGGACTGGATGCCTGCGTTAATTTCCTCTTTCAGCGCCGCATACTGGGCTTTCAAATCAATAAACTGCATAATATCTCTCCTCAGATACCTGATTTTTTACTCTTTTATTACCACCGCAAATGTCTGGAAAATCAATTTAATATCATAGAAAACCGACGCGTGGGGGATATACTCCAGATCCAGCTCGATCTTTTTGGGCATGATCTGCTCGATGTAGGTGCGGTTGGGGTCGTCGCTGGCGGTGAGCAGGTCGTTTTCGTTGCGGAAGCGGATGGAGGCCAGCCCCGTGATGCCGGGGCGCACCTGCAGCACCTGCCGCTGGTAGGGGGTATACAGCTCCACATAGTCCGCCACCTCCGGCCGCGGGCCGACAAAGCTCATGTCCCCTATCAGCACGTTGATGAGCTGGGGCAGCTCGTCCACC
>OMQS01000126.1 GCA_900313295.1 uncultured Eubacteriales bacterium | reverse complement strand
GTATATCTCTGTTGCACTTTTCCTGAAGTCGCCTTCGGCGGGCGTTACCCGTTATCCTTGCCCTGCGGAGCCCGGACTTTCCTCATGGACAGGCTTTCGCCATTGTCCCCGCGACCGTCCAATCTACTCATAAATATAATAGTATAATGCGGCAGGGAAGTCAACCTGCACGGAGGATTTCTTTGGAAAAAGGAATTGAACTGCACCATAAAATGTGATATAATGATAAAAATATCTACGTCTATGGAGGCTTACAGACTATGACTCTGCGCCAATATTTCGATTCGTTGAAAAGCAAGACTGTTGCCGTCATCGGCATCGGTGTGAGCAATACGCCGCTGCTGCGCCTGCTGCTGCGGGAGGGCATCTGCGTGACTGCCTGCGATAAGCGGGAGCGCTCGGCGCTGGGAGAGCTGGCCGACGAGCTGGAAAAAGGCGGCTGCCGGCTGCAGCTGGGAGCGGACTATCTGCACGGCCTTCATGAGGACGTGATCTTCCGCACGCCGGGGCTGCGGCCCGATGTGCCGGAGCTATTGCAGGCGCAGCAGCAGGGGAGCGAGCTGACGTCGGAGATGGAGGTGTTTTTCTCCGTCTGCCCCTGCACGCTCATCGCCGTCACCGGCTCTGACGGGAAGACCACCACCACCACCATCATCGCTGAGCTGCTGAAGGCCGCCGGAAAGACCGTCCACGTGGGCGGCAACATCGGAAACCCGCTTTTGTGTCAGGCGGATGAAATGCGTCCGGAGGACTACGCCGTGCTGGAGCTGAGCAGCTTTCAGCTCATGACCATGCGGCAAAGCCCGCACATTGCCGTGGTGACGAATCTGGCGCCCAACCATCTGGACATGCACAAGGACATGGCGGAATATGTGGCCGCCAAGGAGAATATTTTCCGCTACCAGAAGGCGGGGGACATCGCCGTTTTCAATCTGGATAACGATATTACCAGCGAGCAGGCGGAGCGCGCCGTGGGACGTGTGCGCACTTTCAGCCGCCGCCAGGAGCCGACAGACGGCGTTTTCCTGCGGGGCGAGTCTATTATCAGCAGCCAAAACGGACAGGAACGGGTGGTCATGCAGACGCAGGACATTCGCCTGCCCGGCGTACACAACGTGGAGAACTACATGGCCGCCATCGCCGCGGTGGATGGTCTGGTGCCCGACGAGGTGATCCGCGATTTCGCCCGCAGCTTTAACGGTGTGGAGCACCGCATCGAGCTGGTGCGCACCTATCACGGCGCGCGGTTTTATAACGACTCCATTGCCAGCAGCCCCTCCCGCACCATCGCGGGTCTGCGCTCCTTTAGGGGAAAAGTGATCCTGATCGCCGGCGGCTATGACAAGCACATCCCCTTTGACGTTTTGGGGCCGGAGATCGTGGAGCATGTGAAGCTGCTGGTGCTGTGCGGCGCCACGGCGCAGAAGATACGCTCCGCCGTGGAGCAGGCGCCCGAGTACCGCCCGGGGCATCCGGAGATCGCGGAGGTCACGCCCTTTGAAAGGGCGGTGGAGTTTGCCCGCGATCGGGCGCAGAGCGGCGATGTGGTGACGCTTTCACCGGCGTGCGCGGCCTTTGACCAGTTCAAGAATTTTATGGAGCGGGGCAAGACCTTCAAGGCCATTGTAAACGGCTGGAAGGAGTAACGGCGGACACGGGGTCTGCATACACTGTATGCAGGGGGTGTGTGCCGTGCGGAGGCTTCGTTATGTTCGCTTGACCGGAAGACAAAAAGCGGTGATCTGGCTGTCTATCGTTTTGGTGCTGTTTTTGGTGGCGGCGGCGTTCATCGTGGTGCGCATCCGCCCTATGGTCACGCGCCTCACGGAGTCGCGCACCACCAATCGGGTCAACCGCATTGTGGCCGACGCCGTCAGCGACGCCGTGGCCAGCGGACAGGTGGACTGTTCCAATCTTATTGCTTTTGAGAAAGACAGCAGTGGAAAAGTCACCGCCCTGCGCAGCAATATGTCGGAGTTTAACCGGCTGCAGACCCTCATTTCCGACACGGTGCTGGATCGGCTGTCGGAGATGACCTCCTCGGATCTGTCCATTCCTCTCGGAACGCTGACGGGGTCTAACCTGCTGGCGGGGCGTGGGCCGCATATTCGGGTGCGCACGCAGTCCGTGGGAACGGCTACGGCAAAGCTGCGCAACGCCCTGACGGCGGCAGGCATCAACCAGACCAAGCATCAGGTCCTGTTGGATGTGGAGGTATATGTCACGGTGCTGCTGCCGGGCTTTGCCACCTCCGTGCAGGTGAATAATGAGCTGTGCGTGGCAGAAACTGTCATCGTGGGCAATGTGCCGGACACCTACACCTATTTCAGCACCACCGAGGATAAGGTGGAGGACTATGCGGATGAGTACATTATGAACAAGGGATAAAAAGGGAGATACACTATGGACTACCGTGCGGAAATGAAGCAGCTGCGGGACACACTCAACGAAAACGCCCGCCTTTACTATACGCTGGACAGATCCACCATGTCCGATTATGAATACGACCATCTCTATCGCCGCCTGCAGGATCTGGAGCGGGAGCATCCGGAGGAGATCACGCCGGATTCCCCCACCCAGCGCGTGGGCGACGCGGTACGCAACGACTTTGCGGAGGTGCTGCATCCCGTTCCGCTGGAGAGTCTGGAGGATGTGTTCGACGGAAACGAGGTGCAGGACTTTTTGGCCAAGGTGCTGGAAACGCTGCCGCAGGCGGAATATAGCGTGGAGCCGAAGGTGGACGGACTTTCCGTGGCGCTGGAGTATCGGGACGGCGTGTTCTATCAGGGAGCCACCCGAGGCGACGGGCGCAAGGGGGAGGACGTGACCGGAAACCTGCGGACGATACGCTCCATTCCCATGGTGCTGCCGGAGAAGCTACCCCGCCTTATCGTTCGGGGCGAGGTCTACATGGCGCGCTCCGTTTTTGAGGAGATCAACGAGGAACTGGAGCTGGAAGGGAAACCACTCCTAGCCAACCCCCGCAACGCCGCTGCAGGCTCTCTGCGGCAAAAAGACCCCAAGATGTGCGCCAAACGCAGGCTGGACATTGCGGTTTTTAACCTCCAGCTGGCGGAGAGGAGAACATTTACCACTCATGCCGAAACGCTTGCATATCTAAAAGCACAGGGCTTTCCCACGATCCCTCACGCGACTTTATCAAATGGGGAGGACATCCTCCGCGAGATCGATCGGCTGGGGGACACGCGGATGGAGTTCCCCTTTGACATAGACGGAGCAGTTGTAAAGCTAAACAACTTGTCAGACCGCGATATACTGGGCAGCACGGCCAAATGCCCCAAGTGGGCTGTGGCCTATAAGTACCCGCCCGAGCAAAAACCCTCCCGGGTGGTGGATATCGTGGTGCAGGTGGGGCGCACAGGCGTGCTGACGCCGAAGGCCGTGCTGGAGCCGGTGCGGCTGGCCGGCACGACGGTGACAAACGCCACACTTCATAATCAGGATTATATTCGGGAAAAGGACATTCGCATCGGGGACACGGTCATTGTGCAGAAGGCGGGGGAGATCATTCCCGAGATCGTGTCCGTGGAGCGGGAAAAGCGGCCGGATGATGCGGCGGAATTTGTGTTTCCGCAGACATGTCCCGTGTGCGGCGCTCCGGTGCTGCGGGATCCGGACGGCGCGGCCATCCGCTGCACGGGCGCGGAGTGTCCGGCGCAGCTTTTGCGCAACCTCATTCATTTTGCCGCGCGGGATGCTATGGACATTGACGGCATTGGGCCGGCCGTTTTGCAGCAGCTCATTGAGGCAAAGCTGGTGGCCAATCCCGCGGATCTCTATGATCTCACGGCCGAGCAGCTTAAAAAGCTGGAGCGCATGGGGGCAAAATCCGCCCAGAATGCCGTGGAGGCCATCGCCAAGTCCAAGGAAAACGACCTGTGGCGGCTGATCTATGCGCTGGGCATCCGTCAGGTGGGCGAAAAAGCTGCCAAAGTCCTGGCCGCTCACTTCGGCAGCATGGATGCGCTGCGCCGCGCCACAGCGGAGGAGCTGACGCAGATCGACGACGTAGGCGCCGTGACGGCGGACTATATCACCCGATGGATGCAGAGCGAGCAGGCGGCAGACCTGCTGGAGCGGCTGAAAAATGCGGGGCTGAACATGGAGAGCCGCCGGACGCTGGTGGACAGCCGTTTTGCGGGCATGACCTTCGTGCTGACAGGTGCGCTGACCCGTTTCACCCGCGAGGAAGCAGGGGAGATGATCGAGCAGCGGGGCGGCAAGGCGGCCTCCTCCGTTTCCAAAAAGACCACCTATGTGGTGGCCGGCGAAAACGCCGGTTCAAAGCTGAAAAGGGCGCAGGAACTGAACATCCCTGTGCTGAGCGAAGAGGAATTTTTAGCGCTGCTATAATTTGTTATAATCCAAAATTGCCGTGCCGATCCGGCGCGGTAATTTTATTGTTTTTTTTCACAAAAATAGTATCCGAGGTTATGAATAGTTCCAAAATTTATCGCTTCACATTGACGCAGAAAAAGAAAGTGGTAAAATATAAAATGTATTGTTACGAAACGGATCCGGACATAGGGCTGGCCGGATCTGCACCCTAAAAGGCCCAAGAGGAGGATAAAAAATGAGTAAGATCATGAAGATCTGTGATGGTAACGAGGCGGCGGCATATGTAGCCTATGCGTTTTCCGAAGTCGCCGCGATCTACCCCATTACGCCGTCTTCTCCCATGGCAGAGCACACGGACGAATGGTCTGCAAAGGGGAAGAAGAATATTTTCAATCAGCCTGTCCGCCTGGTGGAGATGCAGTCTGAGGCCGGCGCCTGCGGCGCTTGCCACGGCGCACTGGAAGCCGGCGCACTGGCCACCAGCTTCACTGCCTCCCAGGGCCTGATGCTGATGATCCCCACCATGCACCGCATCTCCGGCGAGCGTCTGCCCGGCGTGCTGCATGTGGCGTCCCGCACCGTGGGCACCCACGCATTCTCCATTTTCGGCGATCACTCCGACGTGATGAACTGCCGCCAGACCGGTTTTGCCATGCTGAACTCCGGCAGCGTGCAGGAGATCATGGATCTGGCCGGCGTGGCACACCTGTCCGCCATCAAGGCGCGGATCCCGTTCCTGCACTTCTTCGACGGCTTCCGTACCAGCCATGAGATCCAGAAGGTGGAGGCGCTGGAGTACAGCGATTTTGCAAAGCTGGTGGACTATGACGCCCTGGCTCGCTTCCGCGCCAATGCGCTGAATCCCGAGGATCCCCGCATGCGTTCTCTGGTGGATAACCCCGATATCTACTTCCAGCTCCGCGAGGCCAACAACAGCGATTACAGCAAGCTCCCCGACATCGTGGAGGACTACATGGCTGAGATCAGCAAGCTCACCGGTCGGGAGTATCACCTCTTTAATTATTATGGTGCGCCCGATGCCGATCGCGTCATCGTGGCTATGGGCTCCGTCACCGGCTGCGTGCAGGAGACCGTGAAATACCTTAACGACCGCGGTGAAAAGGTGGGCTTCCTGCAGGTACACCTGTTCCGCCCCTTCTCCGCCAAGCACCTGCTGGCCGCCATGCCCAAGACCGTGAAAAAGGTGGCCGTGCTGGATCGCGTGAAGGAGATCGGCTCCATCGGCGAGCCTCTGTATGAGGACATCTGCGCCGCTTACATCAACGATAAGAACCGTCCCGAGATCTTCGCCGGCCGCTACGGCCTGAGCAGCAAGGACACCACCCCCGCTCAGATCAAGGCCGTGTATGATAACCTCCTGCTGGCCGAGCCTAAGAATCACTTCACCATCGGCATCGTGGACGATGTGACGAATCTGTCCCTGCCCATGGGTGAGGCTCTGAACTGCGAGCCGGAGGGCACCATTTCCTGCAAGTTCTGGGGTCTTGGCTCCGACGGTACTGTGGGCGCCAACAAGAACTCCATCAAGATCATCGGCGAGACCACCGATATGTACTGCCAGGCGTACTTTGAGTACGACACCAAGAAGTCCTTCGGCATCACCAAGAGCCACCTGCGCTTCGGCAAGAAGCCCATCAGCTCCACCTACTATGTCAGCAATGCCGACTTCGTGGCCTGCCACAACCAGACCTATCTGACCAAGTACGACATCATCTCCGAGCTGAAGCCCCACGGCAGCTTCCTGCTCAACTGCGAGTGGAGCGAAGACGAGCTGGAGCAGAAGATGCCCGGCGACATCCTGAAGTACATCGCTGAAAACGACATCAAGTTCTACATCATCGACGCCAACAAGGAGTCCCAGGCGCTGGGTCTGGGCAACCGCTCCAACATGGTGCTGCAGGCTGCCTTCTTTAAGCTGGCCAAGGTCATCCCTGTGGAGGACGCCGTGGCGCACATGAAGGCCGCCGTGAAGAAGACCTACGGCCTCAAGGGCGAGAAGATCGTGAACATGAACATCGCCGCCGTGGATGCCGGCATCAATGCCGTGAAGCAGGTGCAGGTGAAGGAGAGCTGGAAGAACCTCTCCGGCGCTGCCATCCAGCCCGCTCCCGCCGATGTTCCCGACATCATCAAGAACATTCTGGTGCCTATCAACGCCCAGAAGGGCGACCTGCTGCCGGTTTCCGCCTTCAAGGGCATGGAGGACGGCACCATGCCGCTGGGCACCTCCCAGTATGAAAAGCGCGGCATCGCCACGCATCTGCCCGTATGGGATTCCAGCGAGTGCATCCAGTGCAACATGTGCTCCTTCGTGTGTCCCCACGCCGTGATCCGCCCCTACCTGCTGGACGAGAAGGAAGCGGCAAACGCCCCCGCCGACATGGTTCTGGTGGATGCCAAGGGTCCCAAGATGGACGGCCTCAAGTACACCATGGGCGTGTCCACGCTGGACTGCACCAGCTGCGGCAGCTGCGTTTCCTCCTGCCCCAAGAGCGGCAAGGCGCTGAAGATGGTGCCCACCCACGAGGTATCTCTGGATCAGACGGACTGGAAGTATCTGCAGACTTTACCCGAGAAGAACGACCGCATCGACAAGTTCACCCTCAAGGGCAGCCAGCTGCGCCAGCCTCTGGTGGAGTTCAACGGCGCCTGTGCCGGCTGCGGCGAAACGCCCTATATCAAGCTTCTGACCCAGCTCTACGGCGACAAGATGTATCTGGCCAACGCCACCGGCTGCACCCAGGCTTGGGGCGCGGCTATGCCCTGCGTACCTTACTGCAAGAACAAGGAAGGCAAGGGTGTGGCATGGTCCAACTCTCTGTTTGAAAACAACGCCGAGTTCTCCTATGGTATGTGCCTGGCTGTGAAGCAGCTGCGCGCCGCCGTGACGGAGTTTGTCAAGCAGCTGGACGGCATGACCAAGGACGCCGCCGTGAAGGCCGCCATTGCTAAGTGGTTTGAGACCTATGACGATCTGGATGCCTCCTCCGTGGCCACCGATGAGCTGCTGGCTGTGCTGGAGAGCACCAAGTTCTCCGCCGAGGAGCAGGCCGTGGTGGCTGAGATCCTCAAGCGCCGCAAGGATATGTCCAAGAAGACCATGTGGATGTACGGCGGCGACGGCTGGGCGTACGACATCGGCTACGGCGGTCTGGATCATGTGTTTGCCATGGGCGAGGACGTGAACGTGCTGCTGGTGGACACCGAGGTGTATTCCAACACCGGCGGCCAGTCCTCCAAGGCCACCCCTGTGGGCGCTGTGGCGCAGTTCCAGGCCAGCGGCAAGAAGACCCGCAAGAAGGATCTGGGTCTGCTGCTGATGACCTATGACAATGTCTATGTGGCCCAGTGCTCTATGGGCGCCAACCCCAACCAGCTCATCAAGGCCATCAAGGAGGCCGAGGCGCACAAGGGTCCGTCCATCGTCATCTGCTACGCCCCTTGTATCAACCACGGCATCAAGAAGGGCATGAACAATGTTCAGCAGGAGATGAAGGACGCGGTGTCTTCCGGTTATTGGAACCTGTACCGCTATGATCCCGCCACCAAGAAGTTCACGCTGGACTCCAAGGAGCCTACTATGCCGCTGTATGACTTCATGAAGGGTGAGGTTCGCTACGCCTCTCTGGAGCTGAGCTTCCCTGAGAACGCCAAGGTGCTGTTCGCCGACGCGGAAGAGGCCGCCAAGGAGAAGTACGAATACTACAAGCGTAAGTCTGAAGGCTGATTAACCAAGCAAAACGAGACCGCTGCGGGCGGGGCGCAAAAACCCCCGCCCGCTTTTCCTGAGATTTCCTGTTAAAGCATTGACAAAGTGACAGGAAAGTGATAAAATTAACAAAGTAAATCTATTAGAGAGAGGCGAGGAAGCTATGGCCATTCCGTTTGATTATACAGCCGAATATAAGCGCAAGCTTTGCACTCCGGACGAGGCGGCAAGAGTCGTCAAAAGCGGTGACTGGATCGACATTTCCATGGGCGGCGCTTTTCCGTCTCTGATGGATGCCGCCATTGCCCGCCGCAAGGACGAGCTGCGGGGCGTGAAGGTGAGGGGATACCTGATCTTCCAGCCCATCCAGATGGTGGAAAACGACCCCACACGGGAGCACTTTATATACAATAGCTGGCATCTGTCCGGCTATGAGCGCAAGCTCTGCGACAGGGGGCTGTGCAACTTTATCCCCATGGTGTTTCGTAATCTGGGCTGGTATTATACGCAGTTCCTCACTGTGAACGTGGCCATTATGTGCGTGACGCCCATGAATGAGCACGGATATTTCAATTTCTCCGTCAGCAATGCTTCGGCTCGCGCGGTGCTGGACAAGGCGGATATTGTCATTCTTGAGGTGAATGAGAATTTGCCTTGGGTATACGGCGGCCTGGATGAGTGCATCCACATCAGTGATGTGAACATGATCGTGGAGGGCGACCATGGCCCGCTGCCCAACGTGAAGTCGCCGGCGGCCTCCGAGGCGGAGATGAAGATCGCAGAGTTCGTCGTGCAGAACATGGCGGATGGCTCCACCCTGCAGCTGGGCATCGGCTCGCTGCCCAACGCCGTGGGGCAGATGATCGCCAAGAGCGACCTGAAGGATCTGGGCATCCATACGGAAATGCTGTGCGACTCCTATCTGGACATGTATAAGGCGGGAAAGATCACCAACAACAGGAAGTCCATAGACCGCTACAAGAGCATCTTTGGCCTGGCGCTTGGCTCGCAGGATCTGTATGACTGGATCCGAGAGAACCCGGGCGTGGTCACATACCCCATTTCCTACTGCAACGATGCGGCGGTAGTGGGCAAGCTGGATAATTTCGTGTCTATCAACAACTGCATTTCCGTGGATCTTTACGGCCAGATCTGCGCTGAAAGCTCCGGCATCCGCCAGATCAGCGGCACCGGCGGCCAGCTGGACTTCTTGGAGGCGGCGGCTGTGTCCCGAGGTGGCAAGGCTTTCATCTGCCTGACGTCTTCCTTCACCAATAAGCAGGGCGAAATGGTTTCCCGCATCAACCCCACCTTGGTCACCGGCGACGTGGTCACCGATCCCCGCAGCTTGGCCTATTACATCGTTACCGAGTACGGCGGCGTGAATCTGGTGGGCTGCAGCACTTGGGAGCGTGCGGAGCGGCTGATCTCCGTGGCGCATCCGGCGTTTCGGGATGATCTTATTGCTGCAGCAGAGAAGCAGGGCATCTGGATCCGCTCCAACAGACGCTGAATTGGTTTTACATAAAAAAACTGCGGCAGAGCTGTCGCAGTTTTTTATGGTTTGCATCGAATTGTAAAATATGATACAATGACATAAAGATAAAGAGTGAGAGGATGTTCCTATGGCGATCAAGAGAAAATTCCCCATTCGCGTGGCCACGGTATACTGCAACGGCGGCTGCCGCGCCAAGCGCGACGAGAGAGGGATGCTGTGCAAGTATGGCTGCGTGGCCTGCGAGGCGTGCGTGAACGCCTGCCGATTCGACGCAATCCATATCAACGAATACGGCGTGGCCGAAACAGACGAGGAAAAGTGCATCGGCTGCGGTGCCTGCATGAGAGTCTGTCCCAAAGAGCTGATCCGCATCCGCATTCAGGACAACAGCATCCTGCCCCTGTGCTCCAACAAGGACAAGGGCTTTGATCCGAAAACGAAAACCGGCGCCCGCACCCAGTGCGATGTGAGCTGCATTGCCTGCGGCCTGTGCGTGAAGAGCTGCCCCGCCAATGCCATCACCCTTGTGGAGCAGCACGCTGTCATCAATGAAAATACCTGCCTGAATTGCGGCATGTGCGCCACGGTATGCCCCCGCCATGTGATCGTTGATCGCCGCGGAATCGTGGCGAATTGCCGATAAAAAGCATACAGCAAGCCCTCGGATATCCGGATCCGAGGGCTTGTCTTCTTTCAGTTCAAAAAGTCCTTCAGCTTCTTGCTGCGGGAGGGGTGGCGGAGCTTGCGCAGCGCCTTGGCCTCGATCTGCCGGATGCGCTCGCGGGTGACGTTGAACTCCTTGCCCACTTCCTCCAGCGTGCGGGTGCGTCCGTCCTCAATGCCGAAGCGCAGCTTCAGCACCTTTTCTTCGCGGGGAGTGAGGGTACTCAGCACGTCCACCAGCTGCTCCTTCAGCAGGGTGAAGCTGGCAGCTTCGGAAGGCTCGGACGCGCCCTCGTCGGGGATAAAGTCGCCCAGATGGGAATCCTCCTCCTCGCCGATGGGGGTCTCCAGAGAAACCGGCTCCTGCGCGATCTTGAGGATCTCGCGCACCTTGTCCACCGGCATATTCATTTGCGCAGAGATCTCCTCCGGCGTGGGGTCGTGCCCCAGCTCCTGCAGAAGCTGGCGGGACACACGGATGACCTTGTTAATGGTTTCCACCATGTGGACGGGGATGCGAATGGTGCGCGCCTGATCGGCAATGGCACGGGTGATGGCCTGCCGGATCCACCAGGTAGCATAGGTGGAGAACTTGTAGCCCTTGGTATAGTCGAACTTTTCCACGGCCTTGATAAGACCCAGATTGCCCTCCTGGATCAGATCCAAAAACAGCATGCCTCGGCCGGCATAGCGCTTGGCAATAGACACCACCAGACGAAGGTTGGCCTCCGCCAGCTTCTGCTTGGCGACGTCGCCCTCCGAAACCAGCTTGCGCAGCTTGGCCAGATCCTCTTCGGAGAGATCCTTGATCTCCTCGTCGGAGATCTCGATCTCACCCACGGGATCCTCGGCGTCCAGCAGCGGCTCAACATCCTGCCCGTTGGCCTTTTCCCAGGCGATGAGCGTGGCCTTTGCCTTATTGCCGGCGGCGATGGCGGAGGCCAGCTCCACTTCGCCCTCCGCAGAGAGCAGGGAAACCTTGCCGATCTCCTTGAGGTACATACGAACAGGGTCGTCGATATTGAAGCTGTCTACCAGAGAATTGGGGTCGACCAGCTCCTCCTCTTCGATTTCGGCGATCTCGTCAAGAGGCGGCTCCGTTTCGGAAGTGACGTCCGGCAAAAAAGCCTCTGCCGTGATCTCGATAGAGAGCTTATCCAGCGAATCATAGATCATGTCCAGCTTCTCGCTCTCCAGATCCATGGTGTCCAGCACATCAGACAGCTCACTGCTCTCCAGCTTGCCGTGGCGCTTGCCCTTCACAAACAGCTCCTTCAGCCGCTCATTGTTCTGGATGAGCTGGGCAGCAGGGAGGGAGGCGATGGTCTTTTCGTCCAGCCGGCCCTTATTGCCCTTGATGACCTCCTCCTCGATCTCGTGCTGCTGCTGATCGGCCTCTCTGAGCAGCTGGTCGGCCATATTTTGCAGATCCTTTTCAGTGTATTGAGTTTCAGTCATGGGTTCTTTCCTCCGTATCCCTTTTT
>OMQS01000167.1 GCA_900313295.1 uncultured Eubacteriales bacterium | reverse complement strand
GATAAGGAGGAAACGATCCCGCCCAGCGGGCAGCAGCCAAGTTATAACCTGCACCGAATCAGCAGGTGGGTTGTCTCCAACATGCTTCGTTGCTTCCAACGTCCGACCGCAGACGGCAGTCGGGAGGCCTGCCGTTCACACATTGATCCGACATCCCCTATAACAAAATGTGAGGATAAACAGACTGCTGCCCGCCGGACGGGATCCGCCGTCCCACTGAGGCTATTATACCAGACATCGCGGAAAAAGAAAAGGGATTTTAGGAGGGAAGCTCAGGAATTTTCTTCCTCGTCCTCCAGAAGCTGCTGAGTGAAGAGGTCAAAGACCTCATTCAGCTCCTCGTCGGTGTCGGGAGTGGCCAGGAACTCCTCACCGTTTTCCATGACGGACTTGAGGATCACAAGGCCGAAGTCCTGCGCGTTCTCGGCCTCCTCCTCGGTGTCCGCCGTGGGGAAAAAGGCCATGTAGGTGGTGCCGTTGTGCTCCAGAGCATCCACATATTCCAGCTCAATATCGTTGCCGTCTTCATCGGTGATGGTGATGAAATTGGGGCCAAACTCGTCGGTCATAGGGAGTACCTCCTTCGTGATGTTCAAAAACACTATATAGTATTTTGCCCGAAAATGCAAGGACAGTTTGAGGCAAAAAATGGGAAATCGAAAACATTTCGCACAAAAAAATGCGAAATAATTTATAGATGCGATTATTTTGCAAACAATGCAAAGAAAAAAGTTCCTGTTTTTGGGTTGACAGGTATGGTAAAATAGGAATTAAAATGGATTTTTAGTGGTATTGAGCCGATTCCGGCAGGGAATACAGACATCCGAAAGAAAGGAAGGTGCCCCGTTATGAGCGAAGGCAAGCACGAGAAGAAACGCTTGAGTAATGAGCTGAAGCAGAGCGCCGAAAAAATAAAAAGGAAAGTGCAGCATAGCGCCGGCGAAAGAGCCGCCGCTGCGCGTAGCAGAAGCCCGCGGGAGATCCAGGCGCGCCGGCGCAAGGTGGGCTTCATCGTGGGAACCGTTTTTGCGGTGCTCTTGCTGACCATGGCCTTTTTCGCCATTATTTTTTCCATTTATATCAACAAAACCATGAAAAACAAGGTGGAGGTGGATCTGTCGGCCTACGACATGTCCCTGGCCACAGAGATGTACGCCAAGAACGCGGAAACGGACGAATGGGAGATCTACCAGACGCTCTATGACGGTGAGAACCGCATTCTGCTGACCGGCGACCAGATCCCCAAGGCGCTGCGGGACGCCACCGTGGCCATCGAGGACAAGCGCTTTTACAAGCACAAGGGCGTGGACTGGAGGGGAACTGTACGCGCCGTGTTCAGCACCGTGACCGGAAGAGGCGTGCAGGGCGGCTCCACCATCACCCAGCAGTTGATCAAGAATACTACCGGCAACGACGAGACCACCATCAAACGCAAGGTCACGGAGATCTATCGGGCTTTGCAGCTGGAAAAGCGCTACGACAAGGACGAGATCCTGACCTGCTACCTCAACACGGTGTATTTCGGCGAGTCGTGCTACGGCGCCCAGACGGCCTCGCGGATGTATTTCGGCAAAGATGCCAAGGATCTGACACTGGCCGAGTGCGCCAGCCTTATCGCCATCACTAACAACCCCTCCCGCTATGATCCCCTTATCAGCGACTGGACGCTGGCCAACAACCGGTCACGGCAGCTGCTGGTGCTGCAGAATATGTACGACCAGGGACTTATCAAGGAGAAGGAGGTCTACGAGGCGGCCTGCAACGAGCAGGTGACCTTTACCAACGGCTATACCTGCATGGGTGAGCTGAAGGAGGGCTATGTGGCACCCACCACCGAGGAGGAGACCGGCGAAAAGGTGGTAAAAGCCCACAACTCCTATTTCACCGATCAGGTCATCCAGGACGTGGCGAAGAAATTCGTGGAGATCTACGACCTGAAAGACAGCAAGCCCGACAGCAGCGGCAAGGTCATCAGCGCCTACGAGCGGGCGGTAGGTATGGTTTACAGCGGCGGCTACAAGATCTATACCACCCAGAATTTGAAATACCAGAAGATCGCTGAAAACGTATTTGAAAACACGAAGTATCTGAACACCAAGGACTCCAACGGCCAGTCTTTGCAGGCGGCTATTACCGTGGTGGATCCCTATACGGGCGACGTGGTGGCCATGGTGGGCGGCACGGGCATTAAGACCGCTGACCGAGGGTGGAACTGGGCCACGGAAGTGCGGCAGTGCGGTTCGGCTGTGAAGCCGGTGTCCACCTACGCGCCGGCGCTGGACAACGGCACCATTACGGCGGCGTCGGTCATCGACGACTATCCCATTCTGCTCAACGGAAATGTCTGGCCTAAAAACGCCAGCCGAACCTACGGCGGGCTGACGGATGTGAGCACGGCAGTGGTGCGCTCCCTGAACACCTGCGCCGTGCGGGTGAATATGATGTACGGCGTGTATGAATCCTACTTGTTCATGCGGGACAAGTTGGGCTTTACCACGCTGACGGATACGGACGCCCAGCAGGTGGGCAACATGGCGCTGGGCGGCTTTACCAACGGCGTGACCACCGAGGAAATGGCGGCGGCCTATGGCGCTTTTGTCAATGACGGCATTTATTCCGCCCCCAGAACCTATGTGAGGGTGGAGGATTCCCAGGGGAAGGTCATTATTGATAATGAGATCAAGTTCAATACGGCCATGAAGGAGACCACGGCATACATCATGCGCGGCATGATGCAGGACGTTGTTTCCCGAGGCACAGGTACGGAGGCGCGGTTCTCCGGCATGAGTATGGGCGGTAAGACCGGTACGACGGATGCCGCAAAGGATCGCTACTTTGTGGGCTTCACGCCTTATTACTGCGCAGCGGTTTGGTGCGGCTATAAGTCCAACCATGTGGTCAACGCCAGCGGCAACCCCTGCGCCGTCCTGTGGAGAGAGGTCATGAGCCAGATCCACGAGGGACTGGAGAACGTGGGCTTCCACAGCACGACGGGGCTGAAGGAAGTGACCGTGTGCGCCGACAGCGGATTGCTGGCCACGGAGGCCTGCGCGGCGGACTTCAGAGGCAGCCGCGTGCGCACAGTGCAGGTGGCGGAGGACACGGAGCCGCTCATGAGCTGCGATATGCACAAAATGATAAACTACTGCAAGGACGGCAAGCACGTGGCTACCACCAGCTGTCCAGCCTCCTCGGTGATACAGGTGGCGGCGCTGGATTACGCACGGGAGACCGTGAACAACATCACGGTGGCGGATGATGTCTTCCGGCTGCCGGTGCTGTCGGTGGGCAACTGTCCTGTTCATGGCGGGGGCATCACGCCGCCGGATCAGTGGGAGGACACAAGCACGGAGAGCGAAAAACACAGGGATACGTTTTTCCGATGAATAAAAGAAGAGATGCGATTCGCAGAGAACCGCATCTCTTTTTTTCAGATTTTACCGGCTTTTTGCAGAGCCAAAACGATGGGCGGGATCAGCAGCAGGTGCAGGGCGATGCCGGGCAGAGCATTGACAAAGGCACCGGCGGCAAAAGCCTGCCACGAAAAGGCACCGCGCAGCAGCAGGTACATGGTGATGCCCCAGGCTACGCGGCCGATGAGCATGGCGCCCAGAAGGGAGCCGTACACCCCGACGACCTTGCGGGGGAAAAGCCGGTACAGCAGGCCAGCGGCCAGACCGTAGGAGGCCAGCTCGAAGCACATGGCCACGGCGGTGGGGAAAATGGCCGGCGAGCTGAAGAGAACGGAGCGGAGCACCGGCGCGATGGCGCCCACCAGAGCCGCCCACCACGGCCCGCACAGAAAGCCCGCCAGCAGCACGGGGATGTGCATGGGACACAGAGTCTTGCCTATCTGGGGGATCTGGCCGGTGAGGAAGGGCAGCAGCAGGCACAGGGACAGGCTCACGGCGGCATAGAGCAAATGGGCCGGGGATTTTTTCGAGGTGTGATTCATG
>OMQS01000177.1 GCA_900313295.1 uncultured Eubacteriales bacterium | reverse complement strand
GCGCGGATCCTGGCGGAATACCCTGCGGAGCTGGCCGTGCAGGTCTTCACGGCGCGGACGCAGTTTAACCTGCGGCTCAACGACTTCCTGCGGCGGCACGGCATTGCCGAGGAGGTGGGAAAGCCCGACGCGCCCCTCAGCGCGCTGCAGGGGGAGCAGATCCTCAAGCTGGGGTTTAACTGCGAGGACACGGCAGTGCTGGAGCGGTGCGCTGCGGAGTTTTTCTCGGATAAGAACCGCTATGAATGGCACTACTCCTTCCGCATCGGCATCGAGGTGTGTCACCCTATGGCCGGCAAGGGAAACGCCCTGCGCCGGCTGCTGGAGGCAGGGGACGTCCGAGCCGACTGCATCGCCGTGGCCGGCGACAGCGCCAATGACCTGCCCCTGTTTCCCTGCGCGGACGTGCGGTTTGCGCCGCGGGATGCGGCGGCGGAGGTGCTGGCGAGGGCAGACCATGTGGTGGCTGCGGCGCGGGAGGGCGGCGTGGCGGACGCACTGGAGCTGCTGCTGAAAAACGCATAAAAAAATCCGCAGGCGCGGCGGCCTGCGGAGAAAAGACGGTCAATCGTCGGCGTAGATCACCCGAGCGCCCAGCGCCCGATACTGCTCGGCCTCCTGGGGGGAAAGACCGCGGTCGGTGATGATGGTGTCGATCTCTGACACCTTGGCCACGGCCGTGAAGGCGGTGTGGCCGAACTTGGAGGAGTCGATCATGCAGATGATCCGGTCGGCGGTGGACATCAGCGCCCGCTTTGTGGAGCGGTCGCCGTAATAGTAGATCATCAGCCCGTCCTTGGGCGTGATGGTGCTGATGCCTAAAAACAGCTTGTTCACCCGATATTTTTTTACAAACTGGATGCAATCCTCACCGTAGATGACGCAGGAGTTGCCGTCCCGCTTCACGCAGCCGCCGGCCACGAACAGCGTCACATTGGGCTTATACATCAGCTCATTGACGATCTGCAGGTCGTTGGTGAGCACGGTGATGGGGAAGCCCCCCAGCAGCTTGGCCAGCGCCAGGGAGGTGGAGCCGTCGTCCATGAAGATCACGTCGTGGGGCGCCAGCATGGTCAGCGCCTTGGCGGCGATGCGGGCCTTTTCCGCCTGATTTTTCTCCCGACTCTGTTCCATGGGGAAGGAGGAGGGCTGCTGCTTGGAGATCACGGCGCCGCCGTGTACGCGCTGCAGCAGATTCATCCCCTCCAGCCGCTCCAGATCCAGCCGGATGGTTTTCGGCGTAACGTGCAGCTGCGCTGCCAGATGCTGCACATCCACATACTGCTTTTGCTGGATCAGCTCCATGATCTCTTCCATTCGCTTGGTCTGCATCATAAAAAAATCCCTTTCCTTTCCGGAGGTAGTGTTTGAATTGCTGGTCATAAAACGTCCGGATTTTTTAAAAGTTAAGCAAAAAAGTTCTACATCGAACGACGACGTACAATTTTAAGTTTATTTATACCCATTATAAACATTTGCTCTGCTGATTTCAAGAGGGTATTTCATTTTGCAGGGAGAGCCTCGTTGCAAGAGCGCGGGGAAGCCGAGGAAATACGGATAAACACAATATCATCAATCAAAGGAGAGAAGAGCATGAATAGTTTCCTGCAGGAAGTCATTACTCAGGGCGATTATCTGAAGAAGACTGCGGCCTACTACCGCTCCGAGGGGGCGGAGGCTATGCGGCAGATTACGGATCTGTTTCATGAAAAGAAAATGAATCGTGTGGTTCTCACGGGTATGGGCAGCTCGCTGTATGCGATGGATACGGTGCTGAGCTATCTGACCGGCCATGGGATCCCTGCGCTTTCCTATAGCTCCTTCGAGCTGTCCCGCTTCCAGTTCGGGCAGCTGGACGGGAGGACACTGGTCATTGCCGTGTCCCAGAGCGGCAATTCCGCCGAGGTCATCGAGCTGGTGGAGAAGGCCAAGGATGTCACCACGGTGGTGGGGATCTTCAACAACGAGAGCAGCAAACTGGCGCAGCTGGCCGACATCCGCCTGCCCATCGGCGGGGACAAGGAACTGTCCATCACCAGCAAGACATACGAGCTGACCATGCTGATCCTGAATATTCTGGCGCGGCACCTCACGGGCGAAGTCACCGAGGCATTCTGGGGGCAGGTGGCGCAGGCCGCCCAGTGGTGCTGCGACTGGTGCGCCCGCTGGGAGGAGAACTCCAGACCCCTGTACGACTTTGCTCAGGGCGTGGTGCTGTTTGACCTGCTGGCAAACGACACGTCGCTGGCCACGGCGCGCCAGCTGTCGCTGGCCTATCGGGAGGGGCTGCACAACTGCACCGCCGTGTGGGAATGCGCCGACTATGCCCACGGCCAGTACCACAGCGCCAAGATGGCGGAGAAGTATCTGGCGCAGATGTTTTTCCCCGTTCTGGAGCCGGACACGAAGGAGATGAAGATGCTGAACTTCATCCTCGACCACGGCGGAAAGGTCATTGTGTATACCACCACCGACCTGCCTCAGCGGGAGCGCCTGATGACGGTGAAAATGCCCGACCTGCCCAAGACCCTTATGCCGCTGGCGGAGAGCGTGGCCGCCGAAACCTTCCTGGCCATGCTGTTCGGCCCCACTTGGGTGAAGGATCACTGAGCCGACATATCAAAATTCTTTTAAGGAGGAGTATATCATGATCATTGATGTATCCAATACCATCGGCCGCCACAAGTTCAAGGCCGAGATCACCGCGGAGTCCCTGCTGCAGCAGATGGACGCGGCGGGCATCGACAAGGCTGTGATCAGCTGCTACGCAGAGAGCCTTGACAACGAATCCGTCTATCGTGCTATTACGGCGTATCCCGATCGGTTCATCGGGCTTTACACCGTGAATCCGTGGGACAAAAACGCGGCGGCGGAGCTGGAGGATGCGCTGGCCAACAAGGGCTTCAAGGGCTTATATATGAATCCCATCCGCCATGGCTACATGCTCTGCGAGCACGAGGTGTTCTACCCGCTGCTGGACGTGTGCCGCAAGCATAAGGCCGTTGTGTGGTGCTACGGCGCCGCCGAGACCTTCTGCCTGCCTGTGTTTTTCACCGCCATTGCCCAGGACTACCCCGATGTAAACATCATTCTGGGGCGGCAGGGGCTGAACTATGATAACGCCAGTGCCGTGGAGATCGCCAGGAAAAACCCCAACGTCTATCTGGATACCTCCGCTTCCATGGACTTCAATGCCCGCCGCGCCATGAAGACCTCCGGCGTTGACAAGGTGCTGCTGGGCACCGGCACCCCCGACGCCGGCTACTATGAGCTGGAGCTGCTGAAGGTGCGCAGCGCCGCCGCCGAGTACCCGGGCGGCGAGGAGAAGGTGCTCTACAAGAACGCTGCGCGGATTTTCCGACTGGAGGAGGAATAAAAAATGATTATTGATCTGTTTTCTCACATCGGCCCCCGCAAGGGCGAGTTTTACAAGGTGGAATCCCTGCTGGAGTTGGAGGATCAGGCCGGCGTTGACAAGGTGATGATCTGCTCCCAGCTGGAAACCATCGACAACGGCTATATTTTCGACTGCACGCAGCGCTACCCCGACCGCACGCTGGGCTTCGGCGTTATCAATCCATGGGACATGGACGGCGAGGAGGAGCTGGAGCGGTGCTTCCGCGACTACAATTTTTATGGCGTGAAGATGAACCCCATCCGCTTCGGCTACAGCGCAGACCGCAAGAGTCTGCTGGGGCCGTTCTTCGAGCTGTGCAGCAAGTACGGCAAGTGCATGGTGGTGCACGGCATGTCCGACATGTTCT
Source organism: uncultured Eubacteriales bacterium (assembly GCA_900313295.1). Taxonomy (GTDB): domain Bacteria; phylum Bacillota; class Clostridia; order Oscillospirales; family Oscillospiraceae; genus Vescimonas. The sequence goes on along the minus strand of OMQS01000177.1, from coordinate 538 downwards.
CCGTGCCCGACAAGTGGGGCGAAATGGCGCGGGCGTACCCCGATGTGCCGGTGGTGCTGTATCACATCGGCGTGCCGCTGATGGTGGAGCGCTGCTGCGAGCTTGCGAAGACCCTGCCCAACTTCTATCTGAGCACCAGCGGCTCCTATGTGCCTGCCATCAAGGCCGCCTATGACGCCGTTGGCCCCGATAAGATTATCTTCTCCTCGGATGCCCCCTTCGGCAATCCGGCGCAGGAGATCGAAAAGGTAAGATTTGTTGTGAAAAACGAGGCGCATCTGGACAAGATCCTCTGCCAGAACGCCAAGGACATCCTGCACCTGTGAGGCACGCGAGAAGATGAGCAGTATTATGTGGAGCTATATTGCCCAGGAGCAGGAGGCGCTGGGGAGGCTCATGGGCAGCGAAGCCGTGGGAGCTTTTGCCGCCCGCGCGGGCGGCGGGCTGGAGGCGGTTTATATCGCCGCTCACGGCAGCTCCTTTAACGCCGCCACGGCTGTGGCCGATTTTCTGGCGCGGGTCGCCGGCCTGCGGGTAT
>OMQS01000128.1 GCA_900313295.1 uncultured Eubacteriales bacterium | reverse complement strand
TCCAGTCCAGCTGGCCGTATCCAACATCCACGGCGTAGACTTTTTTAGCGCCGTTTTGCAGCATGCAGTCTGTGAAGCCGCCTGTGGATGCGCCGATGTCGGCGCAGACCTTTCCTTCCAGATGCAGCGGAAACGTCTGCATGGCTTTTTCCAGCTTCAGGCCGCCCCGACTGACATATTTCAGCGTTGTGCCGCGAATTTCGATATTGGAATCGTTGGAAACCATTGTCCCCGCCTTGTCGACGCGCTTGCCGTCCACAAAAACGATGCCGGACATGATGGTGGCCTGGGCTTTCTGGCGGGAGTCCAGCAGGCCGCGCTCTGTGAGCAGCACGTCCAGTCGGGTCTTATTGCTCATGGAGCACCTCCTCAATGGATGCGGCCACCGAGGCGGCATCCAAACCCAATGCGTGATAGAGCTGCTCCACGCTGCCCTCATTCGGCAGACGGGCGCCGCAGTTTTTCAGGAGCAGCTTGTCCGGCGTACTGCCCGTCTGCGCTGCCAGGCAGGCTATTTTTTCGCCCACACAGCCGGCGGCAATGCAATCTTCCAGCACCAGCAAACGCTTGGCACCGCCCAGCATTTGAGCCACCTCATCCTCCCGCAGGGGAGAAATACGGTTGAGCTTGATGACACGGGCGGAAATGCCCTTTTCTGCCAGCAGTTCCGCCGCCCGAAGGGCTTCGTTAATCAGAATGCCATAAGATATAATGGTAAAATCCGTCCCATCGCGCAGCTGCAGAAAGCATACAGGATCGCTGCAAGCGGTATATGCCTGCTCACCGCCCCGCGGGTATCGAACGGCGACAGGGCCTGCTGTATTATAAATGGCATACCGAAGCATACTTCGCAGCTCGCTGAAACTGGCGGGGCACAGCACGGCCATGTCCGGTATGGCCGACAGGAAACCTATATCAAAGCAGCCGTGATGCGTCTGCCCGTCTGCCCCCACAAGACCCGCGCGATCTACGCAGAAAACGGCGTGAAGACGGTCGAGAGAAATGTCGTGGATGAGCATGTCAAAGCCGCGCTGGAGAAAGCTGGAATACACGGCGAAAACAGGGATCAGACCCTGCTTGGCCATGCCGCCGGCCATAGCCACAGCGTGCCCCTCCGCAATGCCCACGTCAAAGAAGCGGCTCGGCAGCTCCTTGGCAAAGGCGGACAGGCCGGTGCCGGAGGTCATAGCGGCCGTGATGGCACAGATACGTTCATCCTGCTTGGCCAGAGCAAGCAGTTCCTCCCCAAAAGCATCGGAGAACGAACGGGACGGCTCCCGCAAAGGCTTTCCGGTGGCGGCGTCGAAGGGCGGCGTGCCGTGGAAGCGCTCCGGCTCCTGCTGCGCAAAGGGGTAGCCCCTGCCCTTCTCCGTGAGCACATGGAGCAGTACCGGCTCGTTTTTTTGCTTCGCCCAAGTGAGCATCTGCGTCAGCTTCTGCACGTCGTGGCCGTCCACAGGTCCCATGTAGGAAAAGCCCATTTTTTCAAACATGGTGCTCTCCGGCAGCAGATTGCTCTTGAGCCAGTGCTTCACATGAGAGCTGACCTTATAAAGATTCTGCTTGGCGGGAGAATCCCCCTGCAGCTTTTCTTTATACCATTTTTTGAAATTATTATACCCCTCCTCGGAGCGGATCCGAGAAAGGTGGCGGCTAAGCCCGCCCACATTCGCCTCGATGGACATGCCGTTGTCATTGAGAATGACGATCATCGGCTCGCCGGAGGCTCCGGCATCATTAAGTCCTTCAAAGCTGAGGCCGCCGGTCATGGCTCCGTCGCCGATAAGCGCCAAAACATTGTAGTTTTGCCCCAGCAGCGTTCTGGCGTGCGCCATGCCCAGAGCCACCGACACGGAATTGGAGGCGTGGCCGGCCACAAAGGCATCGTGCACACTTTCATAAGGCTTCGGAAAGCCGGAAAGACCGCCCAACTGCCGCAAAGTGTGAAAAAGCGACTGCCGACCGGTTAATATTTTATGGGAATAGCACTGGTGCCCTACGTCAAAGACCAGGCGATCCCTGGCCGTGTCAAACACCCGATGGATGGCTACTGTCAGCTCCACCACGCCCAGATTGGACGCCAAGTGTCCGCCGGTCTTGGCCACGCTCCGGATGAGGAACGCCCGCAGCTCCCGACAGAGCTGCTCCACCTGCTCGTCATTCAGTTTTTTTATATCTTCCGGATCTCGGATCTTTTCTAAAATCAACGCAAACTCCTCCGTCAGCGGAACAGATGTAACGCATTCATAATACGGGCGACACGGTACACCACCTTGGTGCTGTCCTCAATGGCGACGCGCTTAAACAGAGCCTTTCCGCCGATGGTGAGACCGGATATAAGCGCCGTGGTGCCGATGGAAATGAGGATCGTGGTGGTGGAAAAGCTGCGCTGCAGCTCCGTGACGATGACCGCCGCGGTGGAGCCGCTGACGATGCCGCAGATGTCGCCCACCACGTCATTGCACAGCGAGGAGACCTTATTGGACATGTTCAGCAGCCGAATGGCCTCCCGACCGCCTTTTTCCCCGTGAGCCGCCATGGAATGAAAGGGCTTCGGGTCAGCCGCCGTGACGGCCACGCCGATCATATCGAACACGATGCCCAACGCGATGAAAATAGCCAAAACCAAAATGGGGATCCATATACCGCTGTCCTCCAGCGCCGCAGATGAGCAAAAGCTCATTACGGCGGAGAGAGAAACTGCGATCAGAAAAACGCGCAGCGGCCAATGATCCCTTGTTTTCTTGCTTTTATCGTGGTCAGCCAACAGTGATCCCTCACTTAAAAAAATTATAAAAAAGTACTGAATGACGGCAGCGTCGATGATAAATCTTACGGCTTAGGTACGGGTTGGATTTCCCCACGGGTTACCTCTCGTTGCCGATCAGGCGGTTTCCCATTAAAACCCGAGCTGCGGTGTTACCGGCCGCAATACCCGACTGCCACTTAGTCCGCACTGCAACCTCATCGGCGCCCTTTGTGGGACAGCCTAGGTGATTTCCACTGCAGTCAGACCATCTCTTAGCCTCTTTTGCAGAGGGGGTTTCAGAGGAATATCGGAGAACTTCCCTGGCCGGGGACGCTTCCGCTTGGCTCCCTAATCCACCCGCTCCACGCAAGGCAGGCTACTCTGCACACAGCGTTTGCAGCCAAACGGCTGGGTAGCACCGCATTGCAGGTTCTCAATCTGATTCGTACACAGGTCGCTTGACCACTATGGGAGTACGCCTGCGCACAAGATCAGGTCTCCACAAAAGCAGGGTCGGGTCTTCCATGCCATTGGAAGGCGCCCTACTCTTGCAGGCGCGGTATTTGGCCGCGCCTCCCTCCAGCACCCACCCCAAACTGGGCGTAAGAAGCAAGCACCAGAGGCTTCACAGTTGTGCCCTTTAAGGGATTTTTAGGCCCCTCTTACAAGACGGCAGATCTGACTAGGATACTGCACCGTCATTCAGTAATTACTTATATTATCACACTTCATTCAAATATACAATAGTTTTATGCAAAAACTAACGAAGACGAAACAAGACCTCCTGCATACAGAGCGCAGGAGGTCTTGCCGGTAGATTTACTTGTTCCGGCCTACCATGCGGTCTGCCAGCTCCCAGAGGAAATCATGGTCGGGAATGTCGCGAATGGCTTCTTTAGCGGCGGCGGTGCATTTCTCCACTTCCTCGGCGCAGCCCTCCAAGCCCTTGAGATCCACATAGGTGATCTTGCCTTCGTCCTTATCCGAGCCGATGGGCTTGCCGAACACGTTTTCATCTCCCATCACGTCCAGCATATCGTCGCGGATCTGGAAGGCGAGGCCGATCTGCTCGGCGTACAGCACGGCCTGCTGCCGCCAGTACATGGGCATTTTGGAGGCGACGCAGCCTAACTCTGCTGCCGCGGAGATCATCACGCCGGTCTTCAGGCGGTTGAGCGTGGTTAGCCCTTCCTCGCTGTCAACATGGCACAGCGTGTCCAACACCTGTCCGGCCACCATGCCCTCGGCGCCGCAGGCTTTGGCCAGAATCAGCGCCGCTTCAATGCGGTTGTCGGCCGAAAGCCCGCGAGCCTGCAGGATCAGACGGAAAGCCTCCGGCTGCATGGCATCGCCCGCCAGCACCGCCAGCGTTTCGCCGTAGACCTTGTGATTGGTGGGCTTGCCCCGACGCAGATCGTCGTTATCCATGCAAGGCAGGTCGTAGTGGATCAGCGAATAATTATGCACCAGCTCCAGCGCGCAGGCGTAGGGTAAGGCCAGATGCCAGTCGATGCCGCCCAGACGGGCAAACTCCAGCGTCAGCACGGGACGGATCCGTTTGCCGCCGGCCAGCAGACTGTAGCGGATGGATTCCTGCAGCCGGCCATAGGGCTTGTCCTCAGCGGAAAAAATGGATTCCAAATAGGCTTCGATGGCTTGCTGGTAGGCACTGTAGCGCTCCTCGTAATTCATATATAGTCCTCCTCGGATGTAAAATCGTCCTCGACCGGTGCGCCGTCCGGCCCTTTTGTGAGCTTGACCACCTTTTGGCGGGCGGTGTCAAGCTCCTTCTGGCAGGCGGACAGGAGCTTGCTCCCCTCCGAAAACAGGGCGAGGGATTCGCTCAAGGGGGCGTCGCCCTGCTCCAGCAGGGACACGATCTCCTCCAGACGGGTCATATTCTCTTCAAAGGTCGCTTTTTTCATGGTCTTCTCCCCTTTTCATAACTTCGCACTGCAAGCTGCCTTCTGCCAGGTGCAGGGTCACTCGCTCCCCCACCTCTGCCTGCTGCGAGCTGCGCAGGATCGTCCTGTCCTCCTTCTGCGCCACGCAGTAGCCCCTATGCAGCACGCGCAGCGGGCTCATGGCGTCCAGCGCTGCCGCCGCATGGGTAAACCGGCGTGTGCTCTGCTCCAGATGGCGCTGCATGGCGGAAACCAGCTTTTCCTGCGTGAGATCCAGCTGCATGCTGCGATCCTGCAAAAATGCCATAGGATCGGACAGCACACGCTTGCGCTGCAGCTCCCGCAGACGGTGGCTGTATACCTCTATTTTGTGCTGCTGTGTCTTTATCATGCGGGCAGCAAGCGTTTCCAGCTTGCGCCGCAGCTCTGCCTGATCCGGCACAACGATCTCCGCCGCATTGGACGGCGTGGAGGCACGCCTGTCGGCCACAAGGTCGGATATGGTCACATCCGGCTCATGACCGACGGCGGAAATGACCGGAATGTCAGAGTCATAGATGGCCTGCGCAACGACCTCCTCGTTGAAAGCCCAAAGATCCTCGATAGAGCCGCCGCCGCGGCCGACGATGAGCACGTCGGCCAGCTTATGCCGATTTGCGTAGCGGATGGCTGCCGCGATCTCCGGCGGAGCCTCGGCGCCCTGCACGCGCACCGGCAGCAGCACCACCTTGCTCAGCGGATACCGCCGGCGGAGAATGCGGATCATGTCGTGTACCGCCGCGCCGGCGGGACTTGTGATGATGGCGATGCAGCGGGGATAGAGCGGCAGGGGCTTCTTGTGCTCGGGAGCAAAAAGCCCTTGGGCATACAGCTTTTGCTTGAGCTGCTCAAAGGCGATATGCAGGTCGCCCACGCCGTCGGACACCAATCGGGTGCAATAGAGCTGGTAGGCGCCGTCCCGCGGATAAACACTTATTTTACCGGCGGCCACCACCTTCATGCCGTTTTCCGGACGAAAGCGCAAATATCTGGTCGCTCCGGCAAAAATCACGCAGCGCAGGGCGCTTTGCCCGTCCTTCAGAGTAAAGTAGTGGTGACCGGAGGGATATACTTTATAGTTGGAGATCTCGCCCCGCACCAGAATGCTGCTTAAAAGAGGCTCATCCTCAATGATCTGCTTGATAAACTGATTGACCTCGCTGACCGCGAGTATGCGCTGCAGCAAATTCTCACCTCCGCTCAAAAACAGGCAGAGCATTTCTGCCCTGCCTGAAATGCGCCCTTATTCTTTGATCTCTTCCCGCAGGAAGCTGCCCAGAATGCCGTTGACAAATTTTGCGACCTCCGGAGCGTCATACTTTTTTGCAATGGTCACCGCCTCGTTGATGGCGACGCCGTGGGGAATGTCCGGCATGTAGAGGATCTCGTACATAGCCACGCGCATGATGGCCGAGGCCACAAGGCTGATGCGCTCAAAGCGCCAACCCTTTGCATACTTTTCAATATAGGTGTCCAGCTCCGCCGCATGCTCGCTTACGCCGCTCACAAGACGGCGGATGTAGAGCATCTGCTTCTCGTTGGGCAGTTCTTCATACAGAGAATACTCCGGAGCAAGCTCCGAAAAGGTCTCCGCCGAAAGCTGCTGATCCAAAAACTCCTCCACGGGAAGATCCGAAAAGCTCAGTTCATAGGCAAGATGAACGGCGATCTCTCTGGCTGTATTTCGTGTCATACCGATTTTATCCTTTTCTCTTTTCTCTTTCTGTCGGGATCAGTCAAAGCAAATGCCGCCGATCATCACATTCACGGCGTGAATGTTGAAGCCGGTCATGTCGTGTAGCGCGGCCAGAACAGCCTTCTGCACCTTGCCGGCCACCTCCGCCATGGCAAAGCCGAAGCGGATCATGACATACAGCGTGATGGAAAGACCGTCCTCCTCCGGCTCGATGACAACGCCTTTGGCGGCCATCTTGCGGGCGGGCTTGAGGTCGCCGCCGGCTGCGTTCAGCATGGCGCTGACGCCTTCGGTTTCCAGCGCAGCCGCCGTTGCGATGGAGGCCACCACATCCTCGGAGATCTGGATGGCGCCGGCATCCTCCTGTTGGGTGATATACTCTTTATTTTCAGCCATAGAATTAGCGCTCCTTGCAAAGAATTCATACTTTCTATTCTTTAAAAGTATACCATCCCGCAAAGAAAAATACAACCCTTTTTTATCCGTCTGTCAATCGGATTCAAGAACCTTGATCTGATTGGGCGCATAACCGGTCTCCTGCACCACAATATCCATGATCCGTGCCACGTCCGTGGCGTCCAATCCGTCCTCGTCCTCCACCACGACGCTGATGCTTTCGGCGCCCATAAAGGCCACGCAGTCGGTATAACCCTTGGCCGTGACCAGATTTTCAATCTGCGATTCGGCCACGGTGTATCCGGCCAGCACTTGCAGCGTTTGAGATGCCTCATTCAACACGGACTGGTCGGCGTTTTCGTCCGTGGACGCATCCTTGAGCATGCTGATGGCGTTGTCCCGTGCCTGTTTGCGGCTGAGCCGTGCCGTGGCAAAATAGTCGTTTTCGTTGGCCGTCTGCTGGACGTTGGCGTTATTCTCACCTGTCTTTTCTCCGGATACAAGAGTGGACTCGCCCAGCACCTTTGAGGTGTCCTCCAGTGAGCCGGCATAGCGCCAGTTCATATATACCGCCGCGCACACAAACAGCAGCACAGCCCCCACAACGGCTCGCTTTTTCCAAACTTTTTTCATACTATGTCCTCCCGTTACGATGTCCATTTTGCCACCATGATCCGGTCTGACGGCAGACCGGTCAGTGCCTGCACCGTTTCCGTGACGGCCAGCCGCACGGCGCTGCTGTCGGCACCCTGACACACCACCACCGCCCCCTGATAGACGGGATAATAACGGTTTGTGACCACGATCTCCTGATTGCCGCTTCCCCGATTCAGTGTGACCGTTTCCTGCTGCGTGCGCTCCTGATCCCGCTGCGTATCCTCGGCCAGCGTCAATCGGGTTCCGCTTTGCAGCGTCAGCATCAACCGGAGCTTCCCAACTCCATCTATCTTGCCCAGCACTTCCTCCATGCGCTGCTCCACTGCCTCCAGATCGAAGGCTTCCTGCGGTGTCTGCGAGTCGCCTGCCGCCGTTTCTTTCGTCTTGGAGGAAACCGGAAGAAGCATCAGGATGACTCCCACCAGCACCACCAGCAGAACAAATTTGTACTTTTTCCATAATTCGCTCCATCTTACCTTTCCCATGTTATTTACCCTTCCGATGTGACCCATTTCTGGTTTTCAGCGTCGATTCCTAAGTTTTCCGAAATAAGCTCTGACAGCTTTGCGTGGTATGGAATATCCATTGTGACAGCCACCGGCACGGGAATGTTTTCCTCCGTCCATTCCGTTTCCACACGGGGACTGCATGACAGGCCGAGTGTCTGTGCCTGTTCCGATATATATGCGCCGCACCGCGCTTGTATGAGCGATTCCATGTCCCTGCTGCTTTGAAGGCGATAGGATTCCATCTGGCGGTCTATCTCCTGGGCGCAGTCGTCATAAGACAGGCGCAGCCCCGCCAGATCCAGTCTGCTCACACCGCGAAGGATGGTCAAAAGCAGCACCAGTCCGCCGGTGACGCCCGCGATCTTTTTGATGCTGCCCTCCGGAAGAAGGGTCGAAAGCACCGTTAGGATCAGGGAGACCGCCATGAGTCCTATGAGCCATATCCGAAACGCATCCATCATACACTCACCGCCATAACAGACGAGGCCACCGAGATCAGCAGCAGCAGCGCCGCAGCCCCCGTCATGCCCAAAACCAGGCCGAAAGCTGTGCTCAAAGAATCCACCAGCTTCACCAGCGGCGTCGGCGCCACCGTGGCGGCAAAAAAAGCAGACAGCTTCAGCAGCAGATACTGTACCCCCAGTTTAAGAAAAGGCAAAATGCAGGTGGCCAAGATCGTCAGCGTGCCCACAACGCCTATGGACTGCCGCATGACCCCCGCTCCGGCCAGAACCGTATCCGCAGCGTCGGAAATAATGCCGCCCACCACCGGAATTGCCCCGCCGATGGCGGAACGGGTCATCCGCAGAGTCAGACTGTCTGCAGAAGATGCAAAAGCGCCGGAAAGGGATAGATACCCCGTAAACAGAATAAGACTTCCGGAGAGCAGCCAGGTGATGGCCTTCTGCACCCCGCCGGCAATGCCTCCCAGCCGTCCGGCAGGCAGGATCGCATCCGCTGCCGACAGAGCAACGAACACCCACACCAGCGGCAGGAGCAGACTGTTTATCAGGCTCATCAGAATGTCTGAAAAGAAAACCGTTGCCACCTGCCGCACGCTGGCAGACACGGCGCCTCCGCCGGCAGCGGTCGCGGCCGACAGGGTGGGCAGAAGGGCTTTGGAAAACACGTTCAGCTCCGCAATGGTCTCCTCCCCCAGCCCCATGAGGTTTTTCATGTTGCTGCCCACAGCCAAAAGGATCACAAGGGTGCCGGCCAGCGGCACGGGATCCAGTATTTTTCCCTCTCCGGCGGCGCCGAAACAATCTTCTGCCACAGAGCACAGCAAGATAGCTGACAGGATCAGGATCACGCCCCCCAGACTGTCCTGTACCGTGGTCGCCAGCAGCTTGCAGGTACGATCCCAAAGTCCGGATAAGCCCTCGTTAAGAGATGTAAAGTCATTTTCCTTGTCAGCTACATCCAGAAGTTCCCGCGCGCTGTCGGGGATCGCGTCCGTCAACTCCTCGGGCAGCTCCGTGCCGTAGGCCGGCACAACGCACCACAATAGCATAAGCAAGATCCATAGTTTTCGCATCACAGCATCCCCCGCAGCAGTTCCCACACCATCCCCAGCAGCGGAATGGACACAACAATGGCGCTGAAGGCGCCCGCTGCTTCTACCACCGACGCCATGGCTTTCTGATCGGCGTCGCGGCACAGCTCCGCGCCGGTGTGGGTGATGAGGGCGATACCCACCGTCTTCACCAGCGGCTCCAGCAGGTCTGCGGACAGTCCGCCGGCCTGCGCCATCTGCTCCAGAACGGCAAAGACATCCTTTATGCGGCTCAGCCCAAAAAGCAGAACGCCGCCGCACACCGACAAGGCCAGCAGAATGGCCAGTTCCGGATTGTTTTTTTGCAGCAGCAGCGCCAATACAATGCCGATCAAGCACAAAACAGCGATTTTTCCCAATTCAGTCATATAGTTAGAGTGAAAATAAAGATTTTACCAGATCGAACAGGTCGCTGATCTGCCGCACCAGCATCATCAGCACCACCACCAGCCCCGCCAGCGTGGTCATCATGGCCTGCTCCTCCCGCCCGCTGCGCGCCAGCACCAGGTTCAGCACGGCCACCAAAATGCCCACAGCGGCTATCTTGAAAATCAGATCAACATCCATGTATACTCCTCACAGTAAAAGAATCACCAGCAGCCCGCAGCCGGAGGCTGTCAGCGCAAGGATCATTTTTTGCCGCTCATGCCGTTCGGCCTGCAGCTGACAGACGAGATCCCGCAGAGATAAGGCGGCAAGACGCAGATTGTCCCCGATCCGCTGTGCATCGCCCGATAGTTCCAGTGCTGCCAGTATGCTTTTTCCCTGCTTCCATGGAACAGCATCGGCAGCCAGCTCCCAGGAATCCTGTAAAGTACTTCCGCTTTTCATGTGCTGCTCTACCTGTGTAAATACTTGTCCGCAATATGGCCTTTTTGTCTGCTCTGCCAGCAAGTCGGGCATGGGCAGCCGGCGGAAGCGGATGGCGGCTTCCATCTGCTCCAGAGCGGGAGCCATGTCCTGCAGAAACAGAAGTTCCCCGCGGCTTTGCCGCCTGCACTGCAAAAAAAGCAGGGCACCTGCGGCAAAGATCAGCAGCGCGCCTATCAGTTTTGCGCTCATAGGTCTTCAATGCGGTAGCGGCGGTGCCTGTCCGTAATGCGGATGCAGATGGCTTTTTCAAAAATCCGTGTTCTGTGGAGTTTTCGCAGCAGAGGCCGCTTCTGCAAATCTGCTGCCGAGTCGGCGTGGAGAGTGGCCACAAAGCGCACCCCGCAGTGCGCTGCTTCCTCCATGGCCTGAATATCCTCCGCCTGCGTGATCTCGTCTACAGCGATGATCTGCGGGTCAGCCGCGCGCAGCAGCATGGGAATGGCGATCGCCTTGGGACAGCCGTCCATCACGTCAGTGTGGCACCCTATCTCCATTTGCGCCAGACCCTGCACCATAACCGCCACCTCGCCCCGCTCGTCCACCAGGGAAACGCGGTGAGCCGGAACGGCGTCCGTCCCGTCCGACAGGCAGCGCACAAGGTCGCGCAGCAGCGTGGTTTTTCCCAGACCGGGCGGCGCAATAATAAGTGTGCTGCAAAATGCTCCGTCGCGCAGCAGCTGCGGCGCCAGATCATTTGCCAGCTTCGGTATTTCGCGGGCAATGCGGATGCACGCCGAGGAAAGGCTTCGTAAATTTGTGTTTCTGCCGTTCTGCATCACCGCCGTTCCGCACAGGCCGATGCGAAAGCCACCCTTGGCGGTTATGTAGCCCCGCGCCATGGTTTCGGCGGCTGCGTAGCGGGAGTAACCGGTGACTGTGTCGCACAAAAGCTCCAGATCCCCCTGCGTTACCACGGCGTCCTTCCCTACCGTCTGCTCTCCTTGGGGCAGCAGCACCGTCATAGGATGGCCGGCACGCAGCCGCAGCTCCTCCGCCTGCTCCTTTTGCCAGTCGGGCAGCTGCAGCGCCAGGCGCTGCCACCGCACCGGCAATAAATGCGCCGCCTGCTCGTATTGACTGATTGCGTAGCGTTCCACCAAAGCGATCACGCCTCCTTTTTCTTAGCTGATTCAATGTATGAGGGGCTGTCCGTTTTTATGCAAAAAAATCCCCGCGCCAAACAGGCACGGGAATATAAATTTTATTAGGATATAATAAATAGTATCATTCGGCGTCAAATAAGGCACCCATCAGCTTCGTGTAGACCTGCTCGGGATTCTGCTGGAATCGGTCGGCCAGATCCTTGGCCATGTCCTCCGTGGCAGCCATCAGCTCCAAGTGCATGAGCTGATCCACATCGTCGCTGAACCGCAGCTCCACGGTGTAGGTTCCGTTTTCCCGTGGGACGATTCGGGAGCGCACCTGCGCTTTGCGCAGGAGCATCTGGTTGTACGCCGCCACGTTGCGATCCGTCAGCAGCCGCACGGATAGGGGCAGGCTGCTCTCGCAGATCTCGCTATTGCGCAGTCCCTTGGGCGTGATGGCATATAATCCGCCGTCAGAGAGGGTCAGATGTTCCGTGTGCACAAGGTCGCTCAGGCACTCGGAAAAGGAAAAATAGTCTATCCCGCTGTCACACAGAGTCAGCTCCTGCATCCCCTCTATGGGGATCGGTTCCGACACGCGGGCGGCAATATATAAAATAAGGAATTTGATCTCCAGCTTGTCGTGGATAAATGAAGCGTCCATGCTCTCGCCCCCTTCTGCCTGCTATTATACGGCAAAATGGCACGTTTGTACAGGGAAAAATGTCGACGCCGCAGCATCGGGCGCACACCGCCGCACCGGCTGCATACACTGGAGTGAAAGAGGCTTCTTTCAGTACTTAATAGGAGGTTATCTGGATGCCTGAAAACGGAATGCCGGGCCCCGTCTGCGATTTGAGCAGCGTGCGAGAGTCCGTATGTATTCACACCAAGAAGATCTTTGATTCCTGCAGGGACAAAGACTGCATCGAGGATCTGCGGTTCTATCCCACGCAAGCAGCGCTGGAGGTGCTGGACACCTCACAGATCATCAAGGGCGGCTGCGCCGAGCTGCTGTATGTATACACCGATGTGGAGCCTGTCACCTTTAATCGGGGGTTTTACTCCATAGATATGCGCTTTTTCTATCGCGTAACGCTGCAGGTCGGCACAGGGACGCCCCGCTCCACCGAGGTGGAGGGTCTGTGCGTGTTTGACAAACGCTGCATCCTCTTTGGCAGCGAAGGCAGCGCCAAGACGTTCTCCTCTGACACCACGCTGGAGAACATCGCCCCCCAGCGCAGTCTCCCCACAGCAGTGGTGGAGGCGGTGGATCCCATCGTGCTGGACACACGCCTTGTGGAGGACTGCACCGCTGCAGGCGTTTGCGAGGGCAGCGTGTCGGAGATCCCCGCGGCAATTTCCGCCGCCTTTGCCAGCCCCCTTGTGCTGGAGCAGACCGGAACGAGGCGGTACTTCGTAACCCTCGGCCAGTTCTCCCTGGTACGCCTGGAGCGGGATACCCAGCTCCTGATCCCTGTTTATGACTACTGCATCCCGCAGTCGGAGTGCAGCGGTGGCGATCCGGAGGATCCCTGCGGCCTGTTCAAAAACGTCTGCTTCCCCATGAACGAATTCTTCCCCCCCAACACCGTGGAAATGCCGAAGGATTACAACGGCACCCGCAGTTACTGCGCCTGCCGCTGAGCGTAAAAACCGATGGAAATCTTTCCATCGGTTTTTTATTTTGTTGCATTTGCTATGTTCATTTGGTAAAGACGGCGTTATAATTTGAATAAATAATATGCAATTGCAAATACTGAAAGCGATGTACGACAGGAGGACAAAAGTCATGATGAAGAATATTGCCTTTGCAGAGGTGCTGAAGCTGAAGGATCAGATCCAGTATCAGACGGGTCAGGTCGTAAGCCGCACGCTGGTGCAGAACAACGCTGTCAGCGTGACGCTTTTTTCCTTTGATAAGGATGAGGAGATCAGCACCCATGAATCCGGCGGCGATGCCTTTGTCACCTGCCTGGACGGCGTGGGCCGCATCACCATTGACGGCGTGGAGTATGAAGTGCACGAGGGCGAGTCCATCGTCATGCCCGCCAAGCACCCTCATGCCGTTTACGGGAAAGAGCAGTTCAAGATGCTGCTGGTAGTAATTTTTTAGGAGGATGAACCCATGAAAGCCATTGTGAATCAGGACACCTGCATCGGCTGCGGCCTGTGCATCAGCACCGTGCCGGAGGTCTTTGAGGTAAATGCCGACGGCAAAGCCGAGGCTTACGGCCATACCACGGAGCAGAACAAGTCCGCCGTGCAGGAGGCCATCGACGCCTGTCCCGTGCAGGCTATCTTCTGGGACGACTGACCCGCAGATCAAAAAAACGCAGAGGTGCGCCTGCGCAGGCTGCACCTCTGCGTTTTTTTATTCAGCTTTTCTTCCGCAAAACCACGTTGTCCTCCCCCAGCCACTCCTGGCATTCCTGTATAAATGCAGGATGGTTCAGGCACGAGGTGCCAAAGAGCTTTCCTGTGTCCGCCATGCGGATCTTCACCGGCATCTGCCCTTCAAACATGGTCATCACCAGCTTGATATGCTGGAATTCGGGGCTGTCCACCCCCGGGACCTTCAGAAACAGCACGGCGTTTTTATCATTTTGCGCCGCCTGCTGTTGCCTTCCGGAAAACTGCGGCAGCTCCTGCTGATTATCCAGCGGATAGATGGTGTCGCACAGGATCTGCGGGGGCTTTTCGTCCCGCACCGACAGTCGGCCTGTCACCAGCACAGGCAAACTGACCTGCATATTTGCCCCGCACTGGTCGATGGAACGCTGGAAGCACAGCAGCTCTATGGAAGCGATCTCGTCCTCTATCACCACATAGGCCATGAGGGAGTGGTTCTTTGTGGTGCGTGTTTTGTTGGAGGTCACCACGCCGGCCACGATGATCTTCTGCCCGTCTGCAAAGCGGACGGGGCCTCCCTCCTGCGCAAAATCCTCCAGAATGTCGTGGATGGGCGTGGCGCCGGCGGCCTTGGCCAGCTCCTGATAGTCGCTCATGGGATGACCCGAGAGATACAGCCCCGTGGTGAGCTTCTCCATGTTCATTTTTTCCACGGAGGAAAACTCCGGAATATCCGGCAGACGGACTTGCTGCGGCATGGCGGATACGGAGTGACCCATGTTGAAAATGTCCAGCTGCCCCTCCAGATTCTGTCGGCGGGAGACCGCAACGCTGTCCATCACCGATTCAAAAACCTGCACAAGCTGTGAACGTTTTACCCCCAGAGAATCAAATGCGCCGCTGCGGATCAGGTTCTCCACGGCTCGCTTGTTCATATCCGTGCAGTCATCCATGCGCTGGCAAAAGTCCTGGAAGGATGTAAAGGGGCCGTCCTTGTCACGCCTTGCAGTGAGCAATTGTATGAACCCGCGCCCGATGTTTTTAATGGCCACCAATCCGAAGCGGATGTTCTCCCCCTCCACAGTAAAGCCGTCGAAGGAGTGGTTGATGTCCGGCGGGAGAACGCCGATGCCGCAGTCACGGCATTCGGCGATATACTCAGCCACTTTGTCCGAATTGTGCAGCACCGAGGTCAGCAGAGCCGCCATGTATTCCTTGGTATAGTGGCATTTGAAGTAGGCCGTTTGATAGGCCACCACCGCATAGCTCACGGCGTGCGCCTTGTTAAAGGCGTAGTTGGCAAAATCGTATATTTCATCGTAAATGGCCTCGGCCGTTGCCTCCGGTATGCCGCCTGCAATGCAGCCCCTGATGCCTCGCTCCGGATCGCCGTGGACGAAGGAGTGCCGTTCCTTTTGGATCTCCTTGGCCTTTTTCTTGGAAATGGCGCGTCGAACCATATCCGCCTGTCCAAGGGAATACCCGCCCAGCTGCTGGAAAATCTGAATGACCTGTTCCTGATACACGATACACCCGTAGGTCACCGACAGGATCGGCTCCAGAGCCGGATGCTTATAGGTGATGAGGGATGGATCCTGCTTGCAGGCGATGAACCGAGGGATGGACTCCATGGGACCCGGGCGGTACAGGGCTATGATAGCCGTGATGTCCTCAATACTCTGCGGCTTCAGCCCCAGACACACGCTGGTCATGCCGGTGGATTCCATCTGGAACACGCCGGAAGTCTTTCCCTGCGTGAGCATGCTGAAGACCTCCGGATCGTCCATGGGGATCTTCAGCAGGTCAAAGTGCTTGCCCTCCGGCAGCATCTTGATGGCGTCATCCAGCACCGTGAGGTTCCGCAGCCCAAGAAAGTCCATTTTCAGCAGCCCCAACTCCTCCAGCGTGACCATGGTATACTGGCAGACGATAGAGTCCTCGTTGCGAGCCAGCGGCACATACTCGTACACCGGTCGCTTTGTAATGACCACACCGGCGGCATGGGTGGAGGCGTGGCGGGGCATACCCTCCAGTGCCTTGGCCATGTCGATGAGACGGTGGATCTGCGGATCTGTGTCATATTTATCCTTGAGCTGCTTGGACAGCTTCAGTGCTTCGTCCAGCGTGATGTGCAGCGTGGCGGGCACCAGTTTGGCTACGGCGTCCACATCGTTATAAGGAATGTTCATCACCCGTCCCACATCGCGGATGGCGCCGCGGGCGGCCATGGTGCCGAAAGTCACGATCTGCGCCACGTGGTCATCGCCGTATTTGCGGCGGACATAGTCCACCACCTCCTCTCGGCGGGTGTCGCCGAAGTCCATGTCAATATCCGGCATGGACACGCGCTCGGGATTCAGGAACCGCTCAAAGTAGAGGTTATATTCCATGGGGTCAATGTCCGTGATGTGCAGGCAGTAGGACACCATGCTCCCTGCTGCCGAGCCGCGCCCCGGCCCCACCGGAATGCCCACGCTCTTGGCGTAGCGCACAAAATCAGAAACGATGAGAAAATAGTCCGTAAAGCCCATTTTCTCGATCATGTCCAGCTCATAGGACAGCTGCTTGCGGTAGCTCTCCTTTTCCGTACCGTAGCGCTCGATAAAGCCCTCATTGCAGAGCTTGCGTAGATAGGTCGGTGAATCATAGTCGGGAGGCAGCTTGAATTCCGGCAGGTGGTACTTGCCGAAGGTGAACTCCAGCTGGCAGCGGTCGGCAATGCGCTGGGTGTTCTCCACGGCCTCGGGATAGGCTGAGAAAAGCGTCTCCATCTCCTCCGTGGAGCGCAGATAGAAGTTCTGCGGCTCATAGCGCATGCGGTTTTCGCTGTCCACAGTCTTACCGGTCTGGATGCACAGAAGAATGTCGTGGCTTTCGGCGTCCTCCTTGCGGATGTAGTGGGCGTCGTTGGTGCAGACCATGGGAATGGCCGTTTCCTTGTGTATTTTCAAAAGCTGACGGTTCACCTCCGCCTGCTCCCGTATGCCGTGATCCTGCAGCTCCAGATAAAAATTGTCCTGCCCAAAGATCTCCTGCATCTGCAGGGCGTACTCTTTTGCGCCCTCATAGTTTCCGTGTAGGATCCTCTTGGGGATCTCGCCGGCCAGACACGCCGACAGAGCGATCAGCCCCTCCGAGTGCGCCCGAAGCAGCTCCAGATCAATGCGGGGCTTTATGTAGAATCCCTCCACAAAGGCCTGGCTCACCATGTAGGAGAGATTCCGGTACCCCGTTTCATTTTTGCACAGCAGCACCAGATGACGGGATTCGGCGTCATATTCGTGGATCTTGTCAAACCGCGTGCGGGCGGCCACATAGACCTCGCACCCGATGACGGGGTGAATGCCCTCCGCTTTACAGGCTCTGTAAAAATCGATGGCGCCGTACATCACGCCGTGATCCGTGATGGCGCAGGCAGTCTGCCCCATCTCCTTGATGCGCTTCGGCAGGTCGCGGATGCGGCAGGCGCCGTCCAAAAGGCTGTATTCCGTATGTACATGCAGGTGTACGAATGACATATTATTCCCCTTTAAGCTCAGTAATATAGTCGCATAGAATTTCCACAGCGGACACGATGAGAATGCCGCAGTGATCCGTTACCCCCAGCTCCTGTACCATTTGCGTGCCGGCAAGCGCCTTGCGCTTGAGCAGATCGGCGCAGTCGCGGTCAACGAATCTTTCGCGGAAGCGGCGGATATACTCCTGCGTTATTTGAGTCATTCGCCTTTTATCGGCGGGAAAGAACATCCCCAGCACCAAAATGCCGCCGCTGATGGCTCCGCAGATGCTGCCGCAGCGCATTCCGCCGCCCAGGCCGCTGGTCAGAGCAAGACATTGCTTCTCCGTCAGCCCCATTTCCTCGTGAAAGGCCGTCAGAATGCTCTGGGCGCAGTTGCAGCCCCGATTGTGATAGTCCCTTGCGGCGGTACATTTATCGCGCTTGTTCATAGTATCTTTTTAGCCTCCTCGTTGAGCTTTCTCATGCGGTGATTCATGCAGGATTTGGAAACCGGCGGGTCGCACAGCTCCGCCAGCTGGGAAAGGGACAGCTCCGGATGCTCCAGCCGCAGCTTTGCCGTCTGCTGCAGCTTTTCCGGCAGGCGATCCAGCTTTCCGCTTTTGGCCAGAGCCTCAATGGCGGATTGCTGCTCCGTGGCCGCCTCCAGGATCTTGTTGACGTTGGCAATATCGCAGTTCATGGCGCGGTTCGCACCGTTCCGAATGGCTTTGTCCACTTTTGTTGTCATAATGTCCATAGCCGCCACCGGCGCGCCCAGCTTTGTCAGAAAGTCCTCGATGTGCTCACTCTGTTTGAAGTATATCACCGTGGCCGCGCCCCGATTGACCATGCGGGGCAAAAACCCCATCTCCGTCAGCAGAGCCGACAGCTCCCGACTGGCCTGCCGGTGATTGCCGGCCAGCTCCAGATGATAGCGCTTTTCGGGGTCTGTCACGCTGCCGCCGGAGAGAAACGCTCCCCGCAGGAAAGAAGTGCGGCAGCAGTCGTCCTCCAGTACGCCGAAGTTGATGTGCAGCGCCAGCGCCTGCCTGGCCTCGTAGCCGAACTGGCTGATAATGCGCTCCAGCTTGCTGGGATCCGTGATCTGAAAAATCAGCTTTTCCCGTCCCTCCTGCTCTTCCGGCAGGCGGTCAAAGCGCAGATTAAACGCCTTGTGGAACAGTTTCGGCAGCCGCTTGGCAAACTCCGGATTTTCCGTGATGATGCGGATCTCCCGTGCATTGAACGTGTTGCAGTACAGCAGCACGCCGTAGGCTTCTGCCCGAGCGCAGCAGCTGCGCTGCACCGGTACTCGGCACAATTCACTTTTCACCTGATAGGCAAACGACTGCATAGTTCCTCCTACTTTTCCATCCGGTTCCTCACGGCTCCGGTGCTCTCCTCCACCACGCGGATGGTGCGCTGGCGATACAGCGCCATCAGCTCCGAGGCCACGTGCCCCGGGTTATGGCGAATGACCTGATTGTCCACGGCGCATATGGGGCGGGCAATCAGCTCCACGCCCAGACGGGCGCACTCCCTTTCGTCGCAAAAAACAGGTATGCTCCCCTCTTTTGCGTATCGCTGCTCCACGATTCGGGGTAGCGGCGCGGAATTGACCATGCACAGGTCAAATAGTCTGTGGCAGGAATGGTTGAAGATGGCCTGAATATGGTCGCTGACGGTATATCCTTCGGTCTCGCCGATCTCCGTCATGACATTGCAGATGTAGATCTTCATGGATTCGCTTTCGGCCATGGCCTCCACGATCCCCTCCACCAGCAGATTGGGGATAATGCTCGTGTAGAGGCTGCCGGGCGCCAAAATAATGAGGTCGGCGCTGCGGATCGCCTCCACCGCCTCCGGCAGCGCCTTTGGGTGCTCCGGCTTGAGTCGGACGCAGCGGATGCGGCAGTTCTCCTGCTGTTTCATCAGGCAGATGCTGGATTCGCCGGTGATCCTCCGGCCGTTTTCAAACTCAGCCTCCAGCCGGATGTTGGCGTTTGTCACCGGCAGAACCTGTCCCGTGATGGCCAGCACCTGACTCAGTCCCGCCACCGCCTGATCAAAGCTGGGCATGATGCCGTTAATGGCAGCCAGAAGCAGGTTGCCGAAGCTCTGCCCTGCAAGGGTTCCCTCCGTGAAGCGGTAGCCCATAAGCTGGGTCATAATAGGCTCTGCGTTGGCCAGCGCCTCCATGCAGTTGCGGATGTCCCCCGGCGGCAGCATGCCCAGATCCCGCCGCAGCACGCCGGAGCCGCCGCCGTCGTCGGCCACGGTAACGATGGCCGTCAGGTTCCTGCTGTATAGCTTCAGCCCCCGCAGGAGGGTGGACTGCCCGTGCCCGCCGCCGATGACCACGATCCTCGGCCCGTTCTCCGGCGCCGCACGATAATAATCGGTTTGCATAGGGCGCTCCTTCAGCGGGTAATGTCCCGATGGATCTCCGTCACGGGATAGCCGGCCTGCTCAATGAACTCAGCCAAAGCGTGGGCAACGGCCACCGACCGGTGATGCCCGCCTGTGCAGCCGATGGCCAGCACCAGAACCGTCTTTCCCTCCTCACTGTAAAGCGGCAGCAAAAACGAAAGCATGTCCTTCATTCGGGTCATAAAGTCGTTGGTCTGGCTGAAGCTGAACACATAGTCCCGCACCGCGTCGTCCAGTCCGGTCTTGCGCTTAAGCTCCTCAATATAGTAGGGATTGGGCATGAACCGCACGTCTATCAGCAGGTCTGCCTCCACCGGAATGCCATTCTTGAAGCCGAAGGACAGCACGTTGACGTGCATTCCGTCCTCTAAGGCAGCGTCGCTGAAGAGGTTCAGGATCTCCGCGTGGAGCTTCGTGGTAGAAAATCCCGACGTATCCAGCACATAGTCCGCGTGATCCCGCACCGGCTGCAGCAGCATGCGCTCCTTTTGCAGCGCCTGCGCCACGCTCCCGCCGGCCTCGGCCAGCGGATGGGTGCGGCGGGTCTCCTTGTACCGGTTGATGATGGACTGGGTATCCGCCTCCAGAAACAGCATCCGGCAGTTGATGCCGGCGCCCTTCATGCTCTCCAGCGCGTCAATGAGCTTCTGCGCAGGCTCGCCGCTGCGTACGTCGTAAACCAGTGCCACCCGGTCATAGCGCCCCTTGGAGGCGGCGCAGAAATCCGCAAAAACCACCATCATTTCCGCCGGCAGGTTATCCACGATATAATAGCCTATATCCTCCAGATAAGCCGCCACGCGGCTTTTTCCGCTTCCGGACAGCCCGGAAATGACCAGTATTTCCATACCCGACTCCTTTCAGCTCTCTATGATCCTGACCTCAGGCTCCAGAAAAACGCCCTGCGCCTGCATCACCTTGTCCTGCACCTGCCGGATCAGTGACAAAACATCCCAGCAGGTTGCTCCGCCCCTGTTTATGATAAATCCGGCGTGCTTTTCCGAAACCTGCGCGCCGCCCACTGTCAGCCCTTTTAACCCCGTCTGCTGGATGAGCGTTCCGGCAAAGTATCCCTCCGGCCGCTTGAAGGTGCTGCCGGCGCTGGGGTATTCCAAAGGCTGGCTGGCCTTTCTCTTTTTCATCAGCTCCGTCATCTTTGCGCCGATCTGGGCGGGATCGCCCTTTTGCAGCCGCAGCTTTGCGCCCAAAATGACGGCTTTCCCGTCAGAAAATATGCTGTGGCGGTACCCAAAGTTGCAGTCCTCCGCCGGAATGCGGCGAATGCCATCCTCCGTGAGCACCGTGACCTCCGCCACCACCTGCTTCATTTCGCCGCCGTAGGCGCCTGCGTTCATAAAGATCGCACCACCCAGGCTGCCGGGGATCCCGTGGGCAAATTCCAGCCCCGTCAGTCCTTCCCCTTGCGCAAAGAGCGCCAGTCGGGCAAGGGAGATGCCAGCGTCCGCCTCGATCATGTTTTCCCCTGCGGTTTTCACGGCGTTCATCTCCCCCGCCGTGCGAATGATCAGCCTGTCCAAGCCTTCATCTGCCACCAGCAGATTTGTTCCGTTGCCTATGATAAAGGGGTGTGCGCCGCACGCCTGCGCAAGCCCCATGAGGATCACGAGCTGCTCCCGATTTTTGGGACAAGCCACGCGGCGCGCGGGGCCGCCGATGCGAAAAGAGGTATATCGGCTCATGGGGACGTCCCGCTCTGCGGACAGATCCGGCAAATACTCCTCCATGGCCTTGTCCAGCCGCTCATACCAAGTCATAATCCGCTCCTTCAAATCCGTTTTTTCTTCCCCAGCAGCGCTGCTCCGATCATGCCTGCGGCAGAGCCAAGCTCCGCCTTCACGATGCGGGTGCGCCGTTCCGGCTCGCAGGGAATGCTCTGCTCGGCCACGATGCGCCGCACCGGGAACAGCAGCTGTTCGTCCTGCTCATTGCTCACGCCCCCGCCGATGGCCAGCGTGTCCGGCTGAAAAATATTCACAAGATTTATAATGCCGGCGCACAGATAGTCTATGTAAGCATCGCATACATATTGCCCGATAGGGTCACCCCGCCGTGCGGCAATAAAGGCAGACTGCCCGCTGACATGGCCTTCGTTTTCGTCCACCACCTGCCGCAGGATGCTCTCCGGATTTTCCTCCAGCACCCGCTTTGTCAGCCGCTTGAGCGCTGTGGCGGAGGCGTATCGCTCCCAGCAGCCCTTGCGCCCGCAGGGGCATGGCTGGCCGTTATATTCAATGCTCATGTGCCCCACTTCGCCGGCCATGCCGTTGGAACCGTGGTATATCTTTCCGTTGTGTATGATGCCGCCGCCGATACCGGTGCCCAGCGTGATGGTCACAAACCGCTTGCTGCTGCGGCCTGCGCCGGCGTAGTATTCGCCCACGGCCGCGCAGTTGCCGTCGTTTTCCAGGTAAAGGGGCTTGTTCATATACTTGTGAAACAGACGGCGCAGGGGCACACGGCGAAACGGCAGGTTGCAGCTATACTGCAGAGAGCCGGAGCGTATCTCCACCACGCCGGGAACGCCCACACCTATGGAAAAAATCTCGTCCACGCTCACGCCGGCCTCTCCGGCCAACTCCTCCGTCATGCGGGCTAAGTGGCGAGCCAGCAAGTCCGGCGATTCGATCTGCGCCACCTTCATCTTTTGCTTGGCCAGTATCTGCCCTGTTTCGTCCACCAGTCCGGCCTTCAGATTGGTGGCGCCTATGTCAATGCCGATATATTTCATTGCTTCTTTCTCCGATTTGCCTCATTCAGTGCATCGTAATGCTGATCCAGACGGGTCACGAAGTCACGAGCCGGATTGATGCCGTATTTCATCTGCCGATTTTTCATGGTAGCGATCTCCACGATGCCGGCCAGATTTCGACCCGGGCGGACGGGAATGGT
>OMQS01000140.1 GCA_900313295.1 uncultured Eubacteriales bacterium | reverse complement strand
GTGCTGGAGCTGATCCTGCCCAAGGCTGCCAAGGAGGAGAAATCCGCCAAGCGCCTGGAGATCGAGTGATCTCTTTCAAGTAAAAAAAGTGCCGCAGGCCATAAGCCTGCGGCACTTTTTTATGTCAGCTTCGCAAACGGCATCACCGGCGGCTGACTTTCAACGTGAGCGCCGATAATTTTTTCCATGCAGGTCACGTCGTACCACCGTCCGAATTTATAGCCGCACTTAGGCATAGCCCCAGATGCGCCCATCCGCCGCACCGCCAGATAGGGGTAGCGCCGCATAATGTTTTCCATCCGCCCGCGAAACTCCTCCTCTGCGGGCGTTTCGTATTCAAAGCTGATGGCCGTGTCCCGCACATAGTGGTCGTAGATGTCCAGCAGCTCTCCGGCGTCCTCCAAGGCGGTGGGTTCAATGGTAAACATGGTTTCCTTTTTTCATAGCTCGATACCCTCCAGATCCTCCGGCACATAGAGCTTTCCGTCAAAGAACTCCCTGCCCTCGCGGGTATACAGCTC
Source organism: uncultured Eubacteriales bacterium (assembly GCA_900313295.1). Classification (GTDB taxonomy): domain Bacteria; phylum Bacillota; class Clostridia; order Oscillospirales; family Oscillospiraceae; genus Vescimonas. Next base: position 2,786 of record OMQS01000140.1, on the reverse strand, counting down.
CTTGCGCCGGTCGATATTCTTATCCTCCGTGTGATATAGCACCAGATTTTCCACGCCCAGCTCCTGCGCCAGACGGCAGGCATCCGCCACGGTGGAGTGACTCTTTTCAAAGGGCTTGAACACGTCCGCCTGACTGTGCAGGCAGAACGCCTCGTGCAGCAGCCATGTGCTGCCCCGAGCATACCGCTCCTCGCAGGGGTGATACGGCTCGTCCCCGCAGCAGGTGAGCCTTCTCCCCTGCCCCAGCTCCATGGAAAAGCCGAACTGCTTATCCTTTTGGGAGCCAATGTCAAAAAACGTGACCGTATGACCCAGAATCGTCCGCCGCTCTCCGTTCTCCACGGTCGCCAAGCGCAGCCGCCCGTCTATAAAGCGGGTCTGCTTGGCCTGCAGCAGCTTTCCGGCCATGTCCCGCAGCAGCTCTATGACCTCGCCATGTCCGTAGATCACCGCCTCGCCCTCGTATTCGCCCCGCGCCATGCCCTGGCAGATCAGGCGCATCAGCCAAATGATGCCGAGAATGTGGTCAATGTGCTTGTGGGTGACAAAAACGGTGCGGAGCTTCCGCCAGTCTATCCCCACCCGCTGCAGCTGCCTCAGCAGCGTGTTGCCCCCGCCGCCATCCACCAGGAAATACTGCCCCTTCTCCTCCAGCACAAAGCATGTGTTATAGCACGCCGTAACGGCGGCGTTCCCCGTGCCCAGCATGGTGAGTTTCATTTGCATCCACTCCTTTGAATTCTGGCGCTTATTATACTCGAAAAGGCCGCTCTCCGCAAGGGAAGCCGGCCTTTTTCCTATTATAAAGCCCAATTTCGTCCGCCTGCCGGAGCCGGTTCTGTTTGGTCGGAAGACCCCCTCCGTCAAAGCGCCGTGCCCTTTTTCGGCACGAACAGCCCCGTCATGTCCGCCCGTTCCAGCTCCAGCAGCTTTACCTTTCGCTCTATGCCGCCGGCGTAGCCCGTCAGGCTACCGCCCGTCCCCACCACACGGTGGCAGGGGATCATCAGCGAAATAGGATTGTGCCCCACCGCTCCGCCAACAGCCTGCGCAGACATTCTTTCCGCTCCGTGCCTCTTGGCTGCCTCGGCGGCAATGGCGCCGTAGGTCATAGTCTTTCCATAGGGGATGGTCAGCATAATATCGCAGATGAGCCTGCGGAACGGCGTGGCGTCATAGCGCAGCGGCGGCAGAAAATCCGGCTCCCGTCCGGAAAAGTAGACATCCAGCCAGCGCTTTGCCTCCGCAAGCAGGGGGTGCTCCTCCCGACAGGTCTGCTCCGGCAAAGTGCTTTCGAAATACTTCTGGCCGCTGAACCAAAGGCCGATGACGACGCTTTCATCGCAGGCCAGCGTGATGGTGCCCAGAGGCGAAGCATATTCCGATGTGTAAACCACAGTATTTCCTCCCTTTTGTGCATTTTTCAGAGCTTATGATCCCGCAATTTCAGGATCGTCTCATCAGCCTCCGCTGCGTGAAGTCCTTTGCAACCGCTATCTCTCCGGCGCCTCAAAGTGATACCTCGGCTTGCCGAGGCTCTTTTTCCCGTATTCAATGGCCTCCGCGGGGCAGTAGCAGATGCAGGCCATGCAGTGGGTGCAGCCCTTGCCCCAGACGGGCTTGCCGCCGCGCAACGTGATGCTGTTGGTGGGGCAGCGGCGGGCGCACCGGCCGCAGCCGACGCAGGCGTCGCTGACGGTGAACGCTTTGGCCTTGACAACGCAGGCATAGAAAACGGGATTCACCGGCCCGCTCATGAAGCGGTCATAGAGGTTCCGGCGGGTCGGCGCAAACGCCCTGCTTTCCCGAATGGCCGCTATGGCGCGGTCTATGTCCGGCTCGGCTTTTGCCACGATCTCCCGTGCCTTGTCGGACTGCGGTGCATTGAACATGGCGATATAATTCTCCGGCATGACGATCTGCGCCGTGCCCATGCAGGTCAGCCCTTTTTCCCCGCAGAGCGCCCGATTGTACTTGCCGGCGTTGCCGATCTCGCTGCCGCAGGTCATAACGAACCATATCCTCTCGGCGCCCCGCAGCTCCGTGCTGCGCAGCCAGTCCCGCACAAGGCGGGGAATGCGCCAGGCGTAGGTAGGCGTGACGATGACCAGCCGCCGGCCGGTTTCCACCGGCGAGGTGTCCCCCGCCCTGATGCGGTCGTTCATGCACAAAAGCGTGTCGCCCAGCCCCTCCGCTATGCGCTGCGCCACATACTTGCTGTTGCCGGTGCCTGTGAAATAGAGTACTATAAAGCCGGCTGGCCGGCTGGCGGCCGTTTCTTTTGCCGCAGTCAATTTGTCTGCGTATTCCATCGTTCTATTCCATCTCCCCTGTTCGTTTCTCCACCAACCCGCGAAAGACCACTTCGCGGTCGTAGGTGTCCGCCGCAAAGCCGGAGATCTCCTTGATGGCCTTGCAGATGCTGACGCTGAATCCGGTCAGGATCCGGCTGATCTCCCCATCGGAATAAGGGCAGCCGCCGGTCACGATCAGCGTGGACAAGCTGTGCACCACCAGCCAAAGGTCGCGGGAATACCGCTCCGCTTCCTCATCGGTAATATGGTAAACGCGCTTCAGCGTTGGATGGACAAGCTCCTGAAAATGGTGCATGGATCCGGCTGCGCCGCAGCCCTGCATCCGCGCCAGGAACAGCAGGCGGTACAGCTCCGGCTCCTCCCGCGCAAAGCGTATGTACTGCATCCCGAAGCCGAGGAAAGGGATCTCCTCCCGCAAGCCCTCCGCCGCATAGCGGTCATACACCCGCACCGCTGCGGCATAGACTGCGC
>OMQS01000129.1 GCA_900313295.1 uncultured Eubacteriales bacterium | reverse complement strand
TGGACTCGCTGCACTTCTGCTGCATGGAGATCATGTGACCGACCTTGACGCTTACGCCGCTGCGCTCCAGCGCTCTACGGCAAGCCTCGGCGATGCGGCCGCACTGCTCTGCCTCATTGGTACCGCCGTAGGCGTAGCGGTTCTTAGTCTGGTCGCTGGGGGACAGATAGACTTTAGGCATTGTTGTCATTGCCCCCCTTGTTATAGGTGGCCGTGGAGATGCACAGCACGGCGCCGAGGAAGGTATCCACGGCGGTGATGGTGGTGACGACCTCTTCAGAGTAAGGCCACGCCCACACGGCAGACAGGGCGGCATACAGCGTCGCCACGGCGGGCAGCACGATGATGACCACCCACTTCAGGATGTCGTACAGTTTGTTCGAGATTTTCATTTTGTTGCTCCTTTCCGTGCCCGAGTCGGGCACACACAAAAATTATTGATGGGACTGTTCCAGATCCGCGATCCGGTGGTTAATAACTTTGATCTGCTCCTCCAGCACCGGCACACGCCGGGCGAAGTTGTTATGCTCCCGGACTTCCCGGGTCAGCTCCTCCAGCTTCGTGTCGGTGACGGCCTGCTGCTTTTCCAGCTTGGCCTCCACGTCCTTTGTGGTTTTATTGCTGGTGATAATTACCCCCAGCAGAGACAGGCCGCCGGTGATGAGCGCCACGATAATGGTTTCCGTCATTTTTCTCTCCTCTCCTCCTTCCCACATTGTTTAATGCGATTCTATCACCCTCATCCCCTTGTTTTTAACCCACCCCCACATTATCAAAATCCCAAGCGTTTGGGAATATGAAAAACAGGCCCCGCCATATGGCAGAGCCTGTTTTTCTTTTACCCCCACGGGGTTCCTTTGTCGCTCCAGGAGGAATTCTTCGCCGCCTCCCACACAGCCTTTTCTTGCGCCCTCGTCAGGCCCATTCCGCGAATATATTCCACATACTTCGCCTTCAGAGACCCGCTAATGGCGTTGCCGTCGGTGTCCCGGTCACTCTCAAACTCCTTCAAATCCTGGATAGCTCGGTACATGACCGCATAGCTCACACCGGAGTCCTTGCCGTAGTTCTCCCAGGCCTCCCGGAGCTTTTTATCCTCGTAGGTACGCATTTTGAGTGCCGGCCACACCGTCCCCACCGTGGTATTCCACGCCGTAGCCACTTCGCGCATGGCCGCCGATCCCGGCAGTCCCGTAAGCTGCGACAGCGCCTTCGCCGTGGGGTAGATCATCCCGTAGGTGGTCATATTGCCGTAGTAGGTGGTCTTGGTAGCCTTGTCAAGGCCTCCGGTCTGCAGCCGGATCACTTCGTCCCAGATGTCGATTGCTTTTTTCAGGTTTGCCACGGCCTCCGTGTCCATGCGCCCGTTGCTGTAGCCGCCGAGGATGGATACCACATCGCGCAGATAGGGAACCTTCCCGATGGGATTGATGTCGCCGGCAAAGTTGCCGTTCAGCCCGAATATAATACTCAGGACTTGATCCTTTGCCGTTTCCGGCTTTTCCCCGCCGAAGGCCTTCCAGACCTTCTCCATGTACTCGTCATCGTCCGGATCACGCAGTGCATCATAGAGCGATTCGACAATGGCCGTCACCGCCGCAGACATGACATAAGCCTGCAAAGATCTTCCAAGTGCCTTCCAGTTCCGCCGGATGGCCACGCGCATGCCCATCCGCTTCGCGTCGCCGACGGTCTGCCGCGTGGACTCCATGACCATGTTGTAGCTCACCGTCGGTTCGGACATAAAGCTTGTCGCCATTTTGCTGAGGGTACCATTGCTGCGCATCGTATGGCTGCGGGTCATGGTAGAGTCCACCACCTGCGTCCGGTAAACCACCTCGCGGAATCTCTCTGCCGTGGCCTTCAAAAGCTCGTCGCCCGTCAGCTTCTGCTTGTCCTGCACCTCCAGCTTGCAGGTTCTCCACAGCCGCGCCCAGGTGATCTCGTCTCCCTTTTCTGCCGGCACCATGGTTTTATCCACAAAGTTTTCGAGCTTGCTGCTCTTTCCCTTGATTTGATCTCGGATAGAGCGTCCCACATCCGTGTCGAAAAATCCGAGGCTTTTCCAGAGGGCAATGCCGCTATGCTGCAGCATTTCCTCCGTTGCCTGTTTCGTGCTGGTTTTGTCCGCAAACGCTTTGGCCAAGTATTCGTAGTCCAGCACTGCCGATGCTCTCGCATACGCCGTGGGCTGCAGCAGCGCCACCCTCATATTGGCCGCCACCATAGCCCGCTTATAGTTGGAGATCATCTTCTTGGCCAGCGTGTCGCCGCGGTCGCCGCTTTCCTTTACGCCGTTCAGATCCTGCAGGTACTTTATCACATAATTATTTGCGGCACCGCCATAGGCCTTCGTCATGGCTCTCTGCACCGTCCGCGTGCTCACCTGCCCCGCTTCGTTCTTGCTGGCATACTTGTAGTTATACCACTTTTGCGCATCAAGGATAGGCAGCACCAGCGCGTTGTACTTTGCCATGTCGGCCGTGTGGTTTGCAAATACGTCAAAGATGCCCCGCAAAACCAAGGCGTTGTTTGCGTTCTTCACCAGCGGCTTCACCGCCGAAATGTTCTGCAGGCGGTAGAGGCTTCCGTCTTTCGTATCTCCGGTCTTGGCCTGTCGATCTTGCGCATCTGTTTCGATGGGGAAATAGTTCTGCTCGGTAAATCCCCTGTACCCGAAGCGGATCATGGTCACCTCGTTCCCCCAGAGTGATCCTTGCTCGGTCATGAACTTCTGCATAGCGTCTGCGATCTTCACCTGTTCCGGTGTCAGCAGCCCCAATAGATGCGCCAGAGATTCCTCCGTCAGCTTGAACTGCTTGTCTTGATTGAGGCTGCGTTTTTTAATTCTGTCGCCGATGCTGTCCGTTAGCTCGATGGCGCTCGGACGGATGCCGCCGCCCAGCAAATGTCCCAGTGCCTGCTTCCGCTTCGACAGACAGTGCAGGCTCATGAGCTGCGCCGTTGTCAGTACGGCCGTCACCGTCGCCCCGTCGGGATCTGTCAGTTCCACTCTGTGCTTTTCCGTGTCCCACTTTCTGGCCAGCGCATCCTTGATGAGATCCTTCCGGAAATCCAGCACCGTCTTCATGTTGAATGCCAGCTTGTCCCATCCGTCCTGCAGCCCTTCAAACACGGCTTTGCCGCCTTCTCCGAAGCGCTGGAAGGCGTACCATGGCAGCGTATTGTCCCACAGCATGAACCTTTCTCCGGTTTTGTCCTGATGCTGCCCCAGCTCGCTCATGGTGTCGATGGAGTTTTCCGCCGCTTCCGATACCAGGGCAAACCGCCGGTTCACGAACATTTCGTTCATTCTGGTCACGCTGCGGCTCATCACGGACAGGATCACATCCAGCTCCTTCAGGTCGTCGATGTCCATCGCCCGCACGAGGCCGGTTTTCAGCGGATGATTTTCCAGCGCATTCTTCACCTTCTCCACGTGCACGGCAAGCAGGCTCTCGAATCCCGCCGGAAGATCCATATACCCCTTGAACAGATCCGTCCCTTCGCCCGTGTCGTCAAACAGCCTCTGCGCCGCCAGCGCGGCCTGCAGATCCTGCATGGCCTCGATGTACTTCAGGTCTGCTCGGGTCGCGCGCCCGCTCTTTTTCGTGGAAAAGTCCAGCGACTCCAGCAGCTCGCCGATGGGCTTCTTCAGTGCCTCTGGTATGTGCTTTTTGTCTGTGTTGGTGGTCATGTACTCTGTCAGGCGCTTGGCATTGCGTTCCACCTTCCGTCGGGTAACGGCAATTTCCTCCTGCGCCTCCCGCCGCTCTATGTACTCGCGCCGCGCCTTGTAGGACGCCTCCGCTTCCACGATGCTGCGGGACTTCCGCAGCAGCTCCTTCATCTGCGGGATGGACTCGATCCTGTAGGTGTCGGCCTCCAGCCGCTGGATCTTGTCCTTTTGGGTCTGGATGCGGTTTTTGGTCTGGTTCAGCTCGAAGCGCTCCTCCTTCTTCAGCTCGGCCTCTTTCCGGCCGGCCAGCTGCGCCGTCCGCTCCTCCTTCAGCGCCTCCAGTTCGGCGTAGGCCTCGTCCAGTCCCTTCAGCTTTTTCACGAGGAGGTCGAAGCGGTTGAGGTCTTCTGTGCTCCACCGCTTGCTTTTCTCACTCACGGCCTTTTCCGCCGCCCAGAGAAGCACGGCTCTGTCGGAGAGGCGAAGCTCCCGCTGCTGGTTTTGTACCCGCGACGCATTTTCAATTTTTACAACGGAAGAAAATGGAACGCCTTGAATGTTGACTTTTTGATTGATGTAGGATATACTACCAATGTAGCCATCTCGTTGCAATTCGATGGGCATATTGAAGCCCATCGTCTTAAGCAACGATTTGGCTCTTTTTTTGTCCAAAAACAGGAACTCGCTGGTCTGCAGGAAGTTTCGTCCGTGTTCTTCGGCCGTAATGCCGTCCATTTCAGTTTTCGTGTATGCACTGGTCACCTTTTGCATATCCGTTATGGCAAAACCGTCTCCCTTGGGACGCAGATCCATAGCAGCCAATATCGGCTTCCCGTTTTGCGCTTTGTAAGTTCCGAGCACAACAATGCTTCGCTGCTTGGTCTTGCTTTTCAGCACCATTGCCGGATCCTCCAG
>OMQS01000194.1 GCA_900313295.1 uncultured Eubacteriales bacterium | reverse complement strand
CGCAGCTCACCAAGGCAGACAGAGATGAAATTATCCGAAGGGTGGAGCGGGGCGAGAAGATCCGGTTTTAACTCCGGACGCTCCCTCTGCCGACAGAAGAAGGGAGAGTTAAAACTATGAATAAAATGACACTGGATCTGCAGCTGTTTGCAACTGTGCAGACCACACTTTTGACCACCAGCGGCAACTCGCTGAGCGCCGAGATGAAGACCTTTTACGACATGGTCCTCATCGACGAGGTTGGCCCCAATCTGGTGCACGATCAGTTTGGCCAGACAAGGGACATCCCCAAAAACGGCGGCAAAACCATCGAGTTCCGCAGCTTCACGCCGCTGGCCAAGGTGACCGGCGCGCTGACCGAGGGCGTAACGCCGGCAGGCAACAAGCTGGACGTGACGGCCAAGACCAGCACGGTGAAGCAGTACGGCGACTTTATCGTCACCTCCGACGTGCTGAACCTGACCTCCATCGACAAAACACTGGTGGAAACGGTAAAGCTGATCGGCAGCCAGAGCAAGCGGTCGCTGGATACCGTGACCCGCAATGTGCTGAACGCCGGCACCAATGTGAGCTACTGCCCCAAGATCGCCTCCGGCGGCACAAAGACGGAGGTCACCAGCCGCTCCGGTATGGACACCACCTGCCGCCTGACGGTGGACATGGTGCAGCGCACCGTGGCCAAGCTGCGGGCGCAGAACGCCCCCACCATCGACGGGTACTATGTGGCCATCATACATCCTTATGTTGCCTATGACCTGATGCGGGATCCGGAGTGGACAGACGCGTATAAGTACGCACAGCCGGAGAATCTGTTCAAGGGCGAGATCGGCAAGATCGCCGGCGTGCGCTTTGTGCAGTCCTCCGAGGCAAAGATCTGGCGGGACAGCACCTGCCCTGCACAGAGCGGCGCCACCCCTGCATATTACGGCGTATTCAGCACGCTGTTCCTCGGTCAGAACGCCTACGGCGTGACCAAGGTGGAGGGCGGCGGCCTGCAGACCATCATCAAGGCGCAGGGCAGCGGCGGCACGGAGGATCCTCTGGATCAGCGCTCCAGCGTGGGCTGGAAGGCGCTGAAGACGGCCGAGATCCTCGTGGAAAACTACATGGTGCGCGTGGAGAGCATGAGTCCCGTGTACTCTGCCACTGTGGAAGCTAACTGAGAAAGGAGAGCAGCATGAGCGACAATAAGACCAACCAGACCCCCGACCTACAGGCGCAGCCCGAGGCGCAGACGCAGCCCGAGGCTCCCGAAAAGAAGGAGAAGTCCACCAAGAGACCTGCCGAAAAGATGGTGAAGATCCGTCTGCCCAGGGAGCGGGATGATAAGTCCCCTGTGACGGTATGGGTGAACGAGCGGAGCTGGGTCATTCAGCGAGGGGAAGAGGTGGAGGTTCCGGAATGCGTGGCCGAGGTGCTGCGCAACAAAGAGCTGATGCTGGAATACGGCATCGACTACGACGAAGAGCACAAAGCAAAAGCGTGACAGCGTGGGGGGGGCGGAAGCCTTCCCCTGCTTTTTACAGGAGGACAATATGACGATCAGAGAAGCGCTGAACGGCATCGACGGGCTGAAGCCCAACACATATGACGAGAGTATGAAGGTGGCGTGGCTCTCGGCGCTGGATATGAGGATCCACCAAGAGATCGTGCTGACCCATGCACACGAAGTGGGTGAGGAAAGCTTTTCCGGCTATACAGAGCAGACGGACGAAGACACGGAACTGCTGGTGAAGGCACCGTATGACGAGCTGTATCTATACTACCTGGAGTCAAAAATCGACTACAGCAACGGAGAGATGGGCAAATACAACAACTCTGCGGCGATGTTCAACGCCACCTATACGGGATACGTGAACTATATAAACCGCACCAAGATGCCAATCTGCAAGGGCGGCATCCGGTACTTCTGAGGGGTGATATCATGATATTTCCGAAACTGACGGAGCTGCCCGCCAGCCGCAGGGTGACGGACGTATTCTCGGGCTACAACCATAACCTGCGCATAGGGGACGGGGAGTTTTACGACGAAGAGAATATGTGCTCGGACAACTATCCGCTGCTGTCCGTTCGGCGGCAGCGCGGCGTGTATGCTTCGCCGGCGGCTGCGCAGGGACTCATTGCCAAGGATGCGCTGTGCTATGTGGACGGCAGCAAGTTCGTCATCAACGGCAAGGCGATCG
>OMQS01000131.1 GCA_900313295.1 uncultured Eubacteriales bacterium | reverse complement strand
GCGCGTAAATATTCTCCGCATCCGGCGCCATGACGCGGATGGCCGCCTCCTCGCTGGCGATGTAGACCTTGTCGTCCTTTTCGCCCACCACCATGCTGCGCAGCTTCAGCCGGTCGTTCAGCGCCATAAGCCCGCCCTCAAAGCCCAGCACGATGGAAAACGGACCCGTGATGAGCAGGCTGGAGAACACCTTGCGGAGATACCGCAGCTTCTCCTGCTCCCGGGGCGGCTTTCGGTCGATGGTGCTCCAGAAGGGGGCGGCGATGACAGAGGCCAGCTCCTCCGGCGTCAGCTTCTGCCGGCGCAGCAGGTAATCGGCGATATAGGTGATGACCTCCGTGTCCGTTTGCAGGGTGCATTTGTAGCCGAACATCTCCATGAAGCGGCGGTTGGTGTCGTAGGAGGATATCTCGCCGTTGTGAACGATGGAGTATTGCAGCAGGGCAAAGGGATGCGCGCCGCCCCACCAGCCGGGGGTGTTGGTGGGGTAGCGGCCATGGGCTGTCCAGCTATAGGCCTCGTAGTCCTCCAGCCGGTAAAAATAGCCCACATCCTCGGGATAGCCCACCGCCTTGAACACGCCCATATTCTTGCCGCAGGAAAACACATAGGCGCCCTGAATGCGCGTGTTGATGGCCATGACGGCCCGGGTGACGCACTCCTCCTCGTCGATCTGCATGGAGGCCAGAGTGCTGCGCAGGGGCGAAACAAAAAAGCGCCAGATCAGCGGCTCATTGGTGATGGCCGGCGTCGTGCGGATGGGGATGCGCTCCATGTGGACGATCTCCATGGTCTCCCGCAAAAAAGCCTCGCAGCTTTTTCGGGCGGCTCGATCCTCCAGAAACATATGCAGGGCGAAAAAGTCCTTGTACTCCGGATAAATGCCGTAGGCCGCAAAGCCGCCGCCCAGCCCGTTGGAGCGGTCGTGCATGGGGCGCATGCTCTCGATGATCTTTTCTCCGGTCATGCGCTTTCCGTCGCGGGAGATAATGGCGGAAATGGCGCAGCCGGAGGGGATGCGTATCCGGCCTTCCTGTTTATTCATAAAATCAGCTCCTATAATAATAAAAAAACGGCGCAGTTTTGCAAGATAGTTTAATCTCCCTTGCAGAACTCCGTCGTTCGGACATAGTATATCCTCTCATTTTGCATTTTTCAATCGTCTATATTGCAAAACTTCTTTTGCTTATTTTTTCTCCATTGTGGCAGAATGTGCAAAAATGCGCAGGCTCCGCATTTTTTCATTGACTTTTGCAGCCCTCGGGTGTATATTCGGCCATGTTAAGAGACACCGGCGTCTCGGAGGGGATCCCCCCATCCGGACGCAGTGTCTCTTTTTTTATTTTTTGGGAAAGGAAGTATCCGTTATGACAACTGTACCGGAATATTTTGGAAGCCTTGTTTTTGATACCCGTGTGATGAAGGCACGCCTGTCCGCCGATGTATACCGCTCCCTGAAGCAGACCATTCAAAAGGGCGCAAAGCTGGATCCCACCGTGGCCGATGCCGTGGCCTCGGCCATGAAGGACTGGGCTGTGGAGCACGGCGCCACCCATTTCACCCACTGGTTCCAGCCCATGACCGGAATCACCGCGGAAAAGCATGACAGCTTCATCAGTCCCGCTCCCGACGGACGGGTCATCATGGAGTTCTCCGGCAAGGAGCTTATCAAGGGCGAGCCGGACGCCTCCTCCTTCCCCTCCGGCGGCCTGCGCGCCACCTTTGAGGCGCGGGGCTACACCGCTTGGGATCCCACCAGCTTTGCTTTTATTAAGGGGACGACCCTGTGCATCCCCACGGCCTTCTGCTCCTACGGCGGAGAGGCGCTGGATAAAAAGACCCCCCTCCTGCGCAGCATGGAGGCCCTGAACCGGCAGGCGCTGCGCATTTTGAAGCTGTTCGGCAACGACAGCGTCCGGCGCGTGCTGCCCTCCGTGGGCGCAGAGCAGGAGTATTTCCTCATTGATAAAGATATGTACGACAAGCGTCACGACCTCATCTACACCGGCCGGACCCTCTTCGGAGCCAAGCCCCCCAAGGGGCAGGAGCTGGACGACCACTATTTCGGCGCCATCAAGCCTCGGGTGGCGGCCTACATGGCCGACCTGAATCAGGAGCTTTGGAAGCTGGGCATTCTGGCCAAGACGGAGCACAACGAAGTGGCTCCCGCCCAGCACGAGCTGGCGCCCATTTTCACCACCACCAACATCGCCACCGACCAGAACCAGCTGACCATGGAGATCATGCAGAAGGTGGCCGCCAAGCACGGCCTGGTGTGCCTGCTTCAGGAAAAGCCCTTTGCCGGGGTCAACGGCAGCGGCAAGCACAACAACTGGTCTCTGGCCACCGATACCGGCGTCAACCTGCTCTCTCCCGGGGAGACGCCCTATGAAAACGCCCAGTTCCTGTTGTTTTTGGTGGCCGTTGTGCAGGCTGTGGACGATTATCAGGGGCTTTTGCGAGCCGCTGTGGCCACCGCCGGAAATGACCATCGGCTGGGCGCCAACGAGGCGCCTCCCGCCGTGGTCTCCGTGTTTCTGGGCGACGAGCTTACCGCCATTCTGGAGGCGTTGGAGACGGACACGGCCTATGCCGGCGTGGAAAAGAAGAAGCTGAAGCTGGGCGTGGATGTGCTGCCCCACTTCTTCCGTGACACCACTGACCGCAACCGCACCTCGCCCTTTGCCTTCACCGGCAATAAGTTCGAGTTCCGTATGCTGGGCTCCAGCAACTCTATTGCCTGCGCCAACATCATGCTGAACACGGCGGTGGCCGAGTCCCTGCGGCAGTACGCCGACGAGCTGGAGTCTGCCTCTGACCTGAGCGCGGCCCTTCACGACCTGATCCAGCGGGTCATTCGCCGGCACAAGCGCATCATTTTCAACGGCAACGGCTATGACGATGCCTGGATCAAGGAGGCCACCGAAAAGCGGGGTCTGCTGAATCTGCGCACCACGCCGGACGCTATCCCCATGCTGGTTCAGAAGGACAATATGGCCATGCTGGTGCGCCACAAGGTCTTTACGGAGTCCGAGCTGCGCTCCCGCTATGAGATCCAGCTGGAAAACTACTGCAAGACCGTCCGCATCGAGGCCCTGGCCATGGTGGACATGGCCCGAAAGGAGATTTTGCCGGCGGTGGAGGAATATGTCTCCGACCTGGCTACGGCTGCCGCCGCCAAGCGCGCCATTTCGGCGGAGCTGTCCTGCGGCTATGAGAAAAAGCTGCTGCACAGGCTAACCTCCCTGGTGGACACCATGGATGGCCGTGTGGACGCTTTGGAGGAAAAGCTGGTGCGGCTGGATACCCTCCGCAGCGCCGGCGAGGAGGCAGCCTTCATCCGCGACGAGCTTATTCCCGCCATGGGCGAGCTGCGAGCCGTGGCCGACGAGTCGGAGACCCAAACCGCTGCCGGCTACTGGCCCTTCCCCACATACGGCGACCTGCTGTTCGGCGTAAAATAAACGCTCCGCACACCAAGGCATCCGGACGGTCAGAGCGCCGTCCGGATGCCTTTTTTTCTGGCTATAATTTTTTTGAATAAAGTTTACTTTCCTGCAATTAATGACGACGCTCTCCCCGATAAACGGCGGAAAAAATTGACCCTTGCGGCATAAATCCGGAAATTTGGCGGATAATAGGAGTACTACTAAATGCAGCAAGGAGTTTTTATATATGAAAGCAACCGGAATCGTACGCCGAATAGATGATTGCGGTATAATAACACAAAGAGGATTATGCCGCATAAACACCGGGGTTTTGCTGATTTTGTCCAAGAATTAGATTCGAGGCCCAGGCATAATTCGACTTTAATATACCCGAAAGGAGGAGCCGATTTATAGGCAGCCGAGCAAAACATATTGAATAACCTGTCACACAGAAAAGCCGAATGAGCACGGAAACTCATTCGGCTTTTCCTATTTCACGAGGAGGATAAGGATGAAAAAACAAGGTGTACTGATTTAGGATGATGTAATCGGTCGGATGGACATTCGTTTCGGGCCGCTGGATTACTACGGCGGCCTTCACTGCGGAGAACGGTTGGAGGTGCTGCTTGACGGAGAGTGGATCCCGACGAGAATC
>OMQS01000193.1 GCA_900313295.1 uncultured Eubacteriales bacterium | reverse complement strand
TATGGGATCCGGACAGGCAGAACGTGCTTTTGACCTTTTGCATAGCGCTGCTTGCGCTGCGGGGGCTGGACGAGCTGCGGCGATGGGACGGCGCCGTGCGGTATTTGGGCGCGGCGGCGGGCTTTGCCGCAGGGCAGCTGCTGCGAGTGGACTACGGCGGCTGGGGCGTTCTGACCGTGGCGCTGTTTTACCTGTGCAGGGATGGAAAATATGCGAAGCTGTGGCTGCTTGCGGGCATGGCGGCGCTGAACGGCGTGTGCATAGGCAGCATGAAGGCGGCGGTATTTGGCGCGGAGGTGCCCATACAGGTGCTGGCGGTGCTGGCTTTGCCGCTCATTTGGACATACAACGGAGAAGCAGGCGTGAAAGGCCGGTGGCGCTGGGCGTTTTATGCGTTTTATCCGGCGCATCTGCTGGCACTGGAGGGCATACGAGCCTTGACATAAGGAGGACGGTTATGGCAAAGAATAAAGAGGAAAAAACCAATGTCATGCGGACATTGGAGCAGAAAAAGATCGCGTACACGGCCAAGACCTACCCCCACGGGGAGGGCGATCCCATCGACGGGGTGAGCGTGGCCAAGGCCGTGGGGCTGGATGTGGAAATGGTATTTAAGACCCTGGTGTGCAAGGGCGCATCGGGGGGATACTATGTGTTTGACATCCCCGTGGCGGAGAATCTGGATCTGAAAAAGGCGGCCAAGGCCGTGGGAGAGAAGTCCGTGGCCATGCTGCCACAGAAGGAGCTTTTGCCGCTTACGGGCTATGTCCACGGCGGGTGCAGTCCGGTGGGGATGAAGAAGCAGTTTCCCACGGTGTTTCATGAGACGGCGGAGAGCCTTGCGCAGGTGGCGGTGTCGGCGGGAAAGATCGGGTACCAGGTGGTGTGCGACCCCAAAGACCTGATGGGGCTGCTGCGGGCAGGAACGGCGGATATTATCGTGGAGTGAGAGCGCAAAAGAGAAACGAGGAAAGATAAGGACGAGGGATACGGATTGCCACACCATTCTGCAGACTGGTTCGCAATGACATTTTTTGAAAGTGCGGTGCGTGTCGGGCGGCAGGGTGAGCGAGTGGCCGCGGTCAAAATTTTAAGCGGCCGCCGTAAGGCAGCGAAGAAATTTTGGGCACCGCAACAGGATCACCCCGCCCTACGGAAGGGAAGAGAGTGCGGCGCAGGGTTTAATTTATGGATAGCTTTATTGCTTTTTTCAGCGCAAAGGAGATAACATGCAGGATCATATTTTTGTAAAAGGAGCAAGGGAGAATAATCTCAAGAATATTGACGTCACCATTCCGAGGGACAAGCTGGTGGTGATGACGGGGCTTTCCGGCAGCGGCAAGTCATCTCTGGCCTTTGACACCATTTATGCCGAGGGACAGCGGCGGTATGTGGAGAGCCTGTCCAGCTATGCAAGGATGTTTTTGGGACAGATGGACAAGCCCGACGTGGACTACATCGACGGGCTTTCCCCTGCCATTTCCATAGATCAGAAGACCACCAGCAAGAATCCGCGGTCTACCGTGGGCACGGTGACGGAAATTTACGACTATTTCCGCCTGCTGTGGGCGCGGGTGGGCACGCCCCACTGCCCCAAGTGCGGCAAGGAGATCCGCCAGCAGACGGTGGATCAGATCATCGACCAGATCATGGCGCTGCCGGAGGGAACCCGCATTCAGGTGCTGGCGCCGGTGGTGCGGGGGCGCAAGGGCGAGCACACCAAGGTGCTGGAGGACGCGCGCAGGAGCGGCTTTGCCCGCGTGCGGGTGGACGGGCATCTCTACGAGCTGACGGAAGAGATCCCCATGGAGAAGAACAAAAAACACACGGTGGAGATCGTGGTGGACCGGCTCATTGTCCGGCCCGACATCCGCCAGCGGCTGACGGACTCCGTGGAGACAGCGGCGGGGCAGAGCGGAGGACTGGTGACGGTGAACCTCCTGCGGGAGGAGCGGGATCTGCAATTTTCCCAGAACTACGCCTGCGATGACTGCGGCCTTTCCATCGAGGAGCTGACGCCCCGCATGTTCTCCTTTAACAGTCCCTTCGGCGCCTGCCCCACCTGCATGGGACTGGGGATGCAGCTGAAGGCGGACCCGGCGCTCATCATTCCGGACGAGAACCTGTCCATTCTGGACGGGGCGGTGGTGGCCAGCGGGTGGAACTCCATCCGAAGCGACGGCATCAGCCGGATGTACTTTGAGGCGCTGGCGAAAAAGTATCATTTTGACCTGCGGACGCCGGTGAAGGAGCTTTCGCCGGAGGTAAAAAAGGTCATTTTCTACGGCACCGGCGAGGAGAAGCTGGAGCTGTACTACGACCAGCCCCGCGGAAAGGGCGTGCTGCATCAGGCCTTTGAGGGACTGGCCAACAACGTGGGGCGGCGCTATCGGGACACCCAGAGCGACGCCAGCCGCAAGGAGCTGGAGGAATACATGGCCGAGTGCCCCTGCCCAAGCTGCGGCGGACGACGCCTGCGGGCGGAGGCGCTGGCGGTGACGGTGGGCGGGAAGTCCATCTATCAGGTGACGGAGCTGCCCGTGAACGAGGCCATCGTGTTTTTTGACGAGCTGCGGCTGACGGAAACGCAGCAGGTCATTGCGGCACAGATCTTGAAGGAAATTCGCTCCCGACTGCGGTTTTTGCAGTCCGTGGGGCTGGGATATCTGACGCTGGCACGTGCAAGCGGAACGCTCTCCGGCGGCGAGAGCCAGCGCATCCGGCTGGCTACTCAGATCGGCAGCAGCCTTATGGGGGTGCTGTATATTCTGGATGAGCCGTCCATCGGCCTGCACCAGCGGGACAACGACAAGCTGCTGGCCACCCTGCGGCGGCTGCGGGATCTGGGCAATACCCTCATTGTGGTGGAGCACGACGAGGACACCATGCGCGCGGCGGACTACCTCATCGACATCGGCCCCGGGGCGGGCAGCAACGGAGGAAGGGTGGTGGCAGCCGGTACGCCGGAGGAAGTCATGCAAAATCCGGACTCGCTGACGGGGCAGTACCTCGCGGGCAAGCGGTCTATCCCCGTGCCGGCGGTGCGGCGGAAGGGAAACGGCCATAACCTCATTGTGTACGGCGCGGCGGAGCACAACCTGAAGAATATTGACGTGTCCGTTCCTTTGGGGACGTTTACCTGCGTGACGGGGGTCTCCGGCAGCGGGAAAAGCTCGCTGGTGAACGAGATCCTCTACAAAAAGCTGGGGGTGGAGCTGAACCGGATGAAGGCGCACCCCGGAAAACACAGGAAAATCACGGGCATGGAGTATCTGGACAAGGTGGTGGGCATCGACCAAAGCCCCATCGGGCGTACGCCACGCTCCAATCCGGCCACCTATACGAATCTTTTTAACGAAATACGGAATCTGTTCGCCTCCACCCAGGAGGCCAAGGCGCGGGGCTACGGCTCAGGGCGGTTCTCCTTCAACACCAAGGGCGGCCGGTGCGAAGCCTGCTGCGGCGACGGACTGCTGAAGATCGAGATGCATTTCCTGTCGGACGTGTATGTACCCTGCGAGGTGTGCCACGGGAAGCGGTACAACCGAGAAACGCTGGAGGTGCGCTACAAGGGCAAGAACATCTCCGAGGTGCTGGACATGACCGTGGAGGAGGCGCTGGCGTTTTTCGGGGCGCTGCCTAAGATCGCGGAGAAATTGCAGACGCTGATGGACGTGGGGCTGGGTTATGTGAAGCTGGGACAGTCCTCCACCACCCTCTCCGGCGGCGAAGCTCAGCGGGTGAAGCTGGCCACGGAGCTTTCGCGGCGGTCTACGGGAAACACATTTTATATTCTGGACGAGCCGACCACGGGACTGCACGCCGAGGACGTAAAAAAGCTGCTGGAGGTATTGCAGCGGCTGGTGGACGGCGGAAACACGGTGCTGGTCATCGAGCACAATCTGGACGTTATCAAATCGGCGGACTGGATCATTGATCTTGGCCCCGAGGGCGGCGTGGGCGGCGGCCTTGTGGTGGCGGCCGGCACGCCGGAGGAGATCGCCGGATGCGAGAGTTCCTACACGGGACAGTATCTGAAAAAAACGCTGGAGCGATGACCTTTTGCTCCTGCCCGTCATACACTGGGGTGAGGTGATGGCCGTGAGCGGGATGGAAAACAGCGTGCTGGCTTTTTTGGCAGCGGTGGGCATTGCCGCCCTTGTGTGGCTGGTGGCAGGCGTGCTGCTGCGGGGTCGGCGGGCGGAGGTGCCGGCGGTGCTGGTGCTGCCGGCCTGCGGAAACGGAGAGGCGCTGGAGGGCTGGGTGCGCTCGCTGCACGAGGTGCGGGGACAGCTTGGCCGGTCGACCGCCATTGCTATTGTGGACTGCGGGCTGACGCCCGAAGGGCGGCACCGGGCGGAGATCCTGACGCGGCGGTTTGGCCGCATCACGGTGCTGCAGCGGGAGGAGCTGGAGCAGATCGTAGAGTAGAGAGGATAGAAACCATGGGTGAGCGATGCACAGTGGAGGGAACCGTTCAGTCGGTGATCTTCCAGAATGAAGAAAACGGATACACGGTGCTCTCCCTGCTGACGGAGCTGGGGGAGGTGGTCACGGCGGTGGGGTGCATCCCCTATGCCGCGCCCGGCGAGGGAATGACCGTTACGGGGGTGTGGGTC
>OMQS01000132.1 GCA_900313295.1 uncultured Eubacteriales bacterium | reverse complement strand
CCGATAAAAACAGCTGCGTTTACCTACAAAAAGTCCTGTTTTCAAGCGAAAACAGGACTTTTTAATGCACTTATTTCTCTCGCTCCATTTGCTTGCGCAGCCGTGCCTGCCTGCGCGCCGCCCGCTTCTGCCTTCTGTTTTCCGGAAAAGCGCGGAGCTTTGCCCACAGCGATTTGATTTTTTCGATCAGGGCGTCGATGCGCTCGTCGGTTTTGCGGTCGATGGTGCGATCCAGAATATCGTTCATCAGCACGGCGAGAGCCACCCCTATGGTTCTTTTTGCAAAAGCATTTCCGGCAATGGCGTTGAGGATCCCATCCACTGCGGTCTGAAAGGGTTCACCGCCGATGGAAATCAGCCCCCAAATCAGCAGACCAAAGACGATGACTGCGGCGAAAACCAACAGGACGCATTTTATCAGCCGGAAAAATCCATAGAACACCACCACCACGGCCAAAACGATCCACAAAACAAAGAACAGCAGCAGGAAAAGCGCCACTATATAGTTAAACGGAACGATGGCGGCATCTCCAATGGCTGTGATCTTGTCTATGCCCGTAGTGAATAGCTCGAAAATATTCGTTATGCCGGACAGAAACGGAAGCGAGGCCAGGCTGGTGACGGCCAGCATCAGCACAACATTTCCCGGATACAGCACAAAGAACTCCAGCGTTTCATTCACCGCATACCTGTTTTGGGTGAGCCGCGACACCAGCTTTCCGAGAAACAGAAACAGGATATAGGTGTAACCGTACTGGGCGTAGAATTCAAAAGACCGGTCAGGCCAATTGCTGATCGGGGTGAACGGCAAATCGAGGACTTCGTTGAAGCTGCTTTTGGCGTCCGTAAACGCCGAGAAGCCGGTGAACAGCTGCACCAGCAGGATGATGGCGACGCCAATGACGATGGCGACCAGCGACCGCAGCGTGGACTGCCTTGCCCGTGCCCCCTTTGCGGCGGACGAGCTGTTCGGGCGCTGGGCGCAGGCGGGGGAGGTGGAGCTTGCTTCGGTGCCGCCGCCGCGGGGTGGCTTCCCCCGCAGAATTTTTTTGGAATACAAACAGCGCGAGCGTCGTCGGACGGGCATTGTTGCCCATCGGCGGCGTCTATTTATGCCCTCTTTTGGTTATTTCGACAGAAAAATGCGAAATAATTTGGTAACTTATCCATGCAGAACGGCTTTGACATTTGCACGTTTAGCTGATACAATAAAGAAAAAATGGAAACGATACCGGTAACATTACCGGAGACAGGCTTATTTCATACATCGCAGGCGGAGGGCGGCGCACCATGACCATCAAGGACATAGCAAAACTCAGCGGCGTGGGCGTGAGTACGGTCTCCCGTGTCCTCAATGACCGTCCCGACGTCAGCGAGGAGAGCCGCCGCCGCGTGCTCAGCATCATCGCCGAGCATAACTATCTCCCCAACAATTCCGCCCGTAGCCTTGTGCGCACGAAGTCGGACGCCATCGGCCTGGTGGTGCGCGGCGTGCAGAACCCGTTTTACACCGGCATCATCCGCGCCATCGAGCGCGATCTGGACGCGGCGGGCTGCACCATGGTCATGCGTCAGATCGGCTCCTGTGACGACGAGATCAAGTGCGGCGCCATGATGGAGCGGGAAAAGCGCCTGCAGGGCATCATTTTTCTCGGCGGCCGTTCGGACTATACGCCGGAGGAGATCGCCCTGCTCAATGTCCCCTTCGTCTGCTGCTCCTACACCAATTCCTATGGATCTCTGGATCCGCATAAATACTCCTCCGTGACCATCGTCGATGAGCAGGAGGCCTACCGCGCCGTCATGGAGCTGGCGCAAAAAGGTCACCGCCGCATCGCCGCCTTGGTGGCGAACCCAATGGACTACTCCATCTGCCAGCTTCGCTGCTCCGGCTATAGCCGCGCCCTGCGTGAGCTGGGCATCGCTCCGGAGGAGGGCGAGATCATCCGCGCGGACGATTTCACCATCGAGTCCGCCTACCGCGCCGTGACGGAGCGGCTCAAAAAGCCGGCGGACTTCACCGCCATCTTCGCCATTGCCGACGACATGGCCATCGGCGCCATGCGTGCTCTGCGGGAGAGCGGACGCTCCGTGCCCGACGACTGTTCCATCATCGCCATCGACGGTCTCACCGTTTCGGAGTACATCTACCCCATGCTGACCACCCTTTGCCAGCCCACGGACGAAATGGGTGCCAGGAGCGTTGAGCTTCTGCTGGGGGTCATTCAAGGCGGTGCCCACCGACACCTGACGCTGCCCACCACCCTGCGCGCGGGACAGTCCGTGCGCGACCTCACCAAATGATTTTCCCGCAGTACTGCGTGAAAATAAATATGAAACAAGGAGAATGATGAAAATGAAGAAGTTCCTGTCGTTTGTCCTCGCACTCGTCATGGCTCTGGCTCTGGTCGCCTGCGGCCAGAAGAAAGACACCGCCTCCGGCCGTGTGTTCTGGCTGAACTTTAAGCCCGAAGCCGATGCCACCCTGCAGAAGATCGCTGAGATGTACACCAAGGAGACCGGTGTGCCTGTCACCGTGCAGACCGCTGCCTCCGGCACCTACAACGAAACTCTGACCTCCGCCATGGATAAGGAAGCTCCCCCCACCCTGTTTGTCGTGGGCAATCAGGCCGCCGTGGGTACCTGGGGCGACTATTGCTATGACCTGACCGGCACCAAGATCGCCGGCGAGCTGAACACTGACGCCTACAACCTGTATGACGCCAACGGCAAGCTCTGCTCCATCGGCTATTGCTATGAGTGCTACGGTATCATCGTCAACAAGGATCTGCTCAAGAAGGCCGGCTATGAGCTGACCGACATCAAGAATTTCGACACCCTCAAGGCCGTCGCCGAGGACATCCACAAGCGCGCCGGCGAGCTGGGCTTCGATGCCTTCACCTCCTCTTCCATGAGCGACGATTCCAGCTGGCGCTTCACCGGCCACCTGGCTAACCTCGAGTACTACTATGAGTCCAAAGATGATCCCGCTGCCTGGAAGACCTGCCCCGCCTCCATCAAGGGCACCTACATGCAGAACTACAAGAACCTGTGGGATCTGTACATCAATAACAGCGCTGTTGCTCCCTCCACTCTGGCTGCCGGCGGCTATGACGCCCAGGCTGAGTTCGGCAAGGAAAAGGCAGTGTTCTATCAGAACGGTTCCTGGGAGTGGGCTGCTCTGACCGGCACCGGGGATGGTCAGTACGGTCTGGATAACCTCTCCATGATCCCCTTCTACTGCGGCGTGGCCGGCGAGGAGAAGGCCGGTCTGAACTGCGGCACCGAGAACTGCTGGGCTGTGAACGCCAAGGCTTCCAAGGAAGACATCAATGCCACTCTGGACTTCATGTACTGGATGGTCACCAATACCGAGGCTTCCAAGATGCTGGTGAACGAGTTCGCCGTTATGCCCTATAAGCAGGCTGCCGAGTCCGCCTGCGGCTTCCTGGCCGACGCCAATGCTTACACCGCTGCCGGCAACTACGTCATGCCTTGGGTCACCAACTTCCAGCCCAATGTTGACGCCTATCGTGCCGCTCTCGTCTCCGCTATGAACCAGTATGACAACGATCCTACCGATGCCAACTGGGAGAAGGTGAAGACCGCCTTCGTGGACGGCTGGGCTGTTCAGTACAAGGCTGCCAACGGCTAAACCAAGCGAAAAACGCTTAAAACCCTGCAAACACCAAGAGGGGCGGGCATTCGCCCGTCCCTCT
>OMQS01000133.1 GCA_900313295.1 uncultured Eubacteriales bacterium | reverse complement strand
CGACATCGTGCAGGTCATCAAGGGCGGCGACATTGAGAAAGAAGCCTACACCGGCGACGGCGAGATGATCAACTCCGACTTCCTCAACGGCTACACCAACAAGAAGGACTCCATCGCCCGCATGGTCGAGGAGATCGAGAAGCGCGGCATCGGCAAGGCCGGCGTCCAGTACAAGATGAAGGACTGGGCCTTCAACCGCCAGCGCTACTGGGGCGAGCCGATCCCGCTGGTGCACTGCCCGAAGTGCGGCGTGGTGCCTGTGCCCTACGAGGAGCTGCCGCTGCTCCTGCCCGAGGTCGAGGACTTTGAGCCCGGCACGGACGGCAAGTCCCCCCTCGCCCGCATCGACAGCTTTGTGAACTGCTCCTGCCCCAAGTGCGGCGGCCCCGCCAAGCGCGAGACCGACACCATGCCCCAGTGGGCCGGCTCCAGCTGGTACTTCCTGCGCTATATGGATCCCCATAACGATAACGAGCTGGTGGGCAAGGAGGCCGAGGAATACTGGGGCCCCGTGGACTGGTATAACGGCGGCATGGAGCACACCACGCTGCACCTGCTCTACTCCCGCTTCTGGCATAAGTTCCTCTATGACATCGGCGTGGTGCACACCAAGGAGCCTTACGCCAAGCGCACCAGCCACGGCATGATCCTCGGCAAGAACCCCCACTATGTGGGCAACGCCAAGACCGAGGAGGAAAAGCAGGCGCTGCGGGAGAAGTACGGCGCGCAGGCCGAGCGTCCGGCGGTGAAGATGTCCAAGTCTCTGGGCAATGTGGTCAATCCCGATGATGTTATTAAGGCCTACGGTGCGGATACCATGCGGCTTTATATCATGTTCATTGGCGACTTTGAAAAGACCGCCTCCTGGTCGGACGAGGCCGTGAAGGGCAGCAAGCGCTTTTTGGATCGCTGCTGGAACCTCATGGACAAGGTCACGGACGAGGAGGGCGTTTCTGCCGCCAATATGGCCATTGTCAATAAGACCATTAAAAAGGTTTCTTACGACATCGACAACCTGAAGATGAACACCGCCATTGCCGCTCTCATGGCCATGGTCAATGACTTCTATGCCAAGGGTCTGTCCAAGGGCGACCTGGAGGTGCTGCTGAAGCTCCTCAGCCCCTTCGCCCCCCACATGGTGGAGGAGATGTGGGAGCTTATGGGCTACGCCGCCAAGTACGGCAAGATGTGCATGCAGATGTCCTGGCCGGAGTACGACGAGAGCAAGACCATCGACGCCGCCGCCGAGATGGCCGTGCAGGTGAACGGCAAGCTCAAGGGCACTGTGGTCGTTCCCACGGACTCTGACGAGGAAACGGTGGTGGCTGCCGCCATGGAGCTGGACAAGGTGAAAAAGTCCACCGAGGGCATGAGCGTTGTGAAGACCATTTTGGTGAAGAACAAGCTGGTGAACCTCATCGTCAAGCCCACCAGGTAAATAGCAGGCAAAGGGGACGGTTTTGCCGTCCCCTTTTTTGTTTCAAAAAACAGACGCCGCTTCATTTTCGGGAGCGCCGCTTGCTCTTTTTATCAGTAAAAACAATTAATTCGCGGAGAAATCATGGGGCTGCTCGGCGTCCAGCACCGCCTGCGGGTCGGCCTCCCACAGCCGCAGCAGCTTTTCCGCCAATATCTTGGAAAAGCCCGCCAGCAGTGCCGACTCCATCACAAGGCAGCGAGCCACGCCGTCGGTGCCGGCGTCCGGCGCGCACAGATCTTCCCAGCTCTGCTGGATCTGCCGGTTAAAGAGCAGGGCGATGCCCCGAAACTTGCCGCTGTAATCCTCATAAATTTTGCGTAAGGGCTCCGGCCCGTCCTGCCCGTCGGCCAGATCCCAGGGGATGATCTTCTGCACCTGCGAAATGCCGATGGACTGCTTCAGCGTCAGGATCATGATGAGGTAGCAGATGTGCACCCGATAATACTTCCGCTTCACCGGCGCGGGCATCAACTTCAGGCGTACATAGTTGTTGATGGCCGAGGCGGTGACAATGCGCTCCTTCTCCTCGTTCACCGGCGGGATGAAGCTGAGATATCGCTCCAGCAGCAGCACCACCTGATCCATATACAGCCCGAAATCGGGAATGGACTCCCACTGGGGCAGATGATACTTCGTGATATATTGATCCCACCGCTGCAGCTTGTGCGCGATGAGGGCTTTGTCGTAGGACATAACGCCACCCCCCTGATGATAACGCATTTATTATAACAGCAAACGCGGATGGTTACAATAGGGAAATAGAGCGTTGACAAATAAGATATAATATGCTATATTATCAAAAACAATGAGGCTGGCGAAAGGAGGGCGAAGCCATGGCTCGCGCCTATATTTACGGAGATTCCTTGCTGAAGGCCACGATGCCGGACGAACAGTTCCGCTATCATTTCCATCTGCCGGAGGTGATGGAGCGGTATAGCGGACGGCAGACGGAGGTGGTGAATCGCTCTAAAATGGGAGCCACTGTCCGCAAGGGGCAGGCGCTGCTGGAGCATGATCTCCGGCGGGGGATGCAGGCGGATTACGCCCTCATTGCCTACGGCGGCAACGACAGCGACTTTGACTGGGACGCCGTACAGGCGCACCCGCAGGAGAGCCATCTCCCCCGCACCACCCTGGCGGATTTCAAGGAGATCCTGCTGTGCATGATCCGCGAGCTGAGGGAGAGGGGCGTGCAGCCGGTGCTCATGACCCTGCCGCCCATTGACGCCCAGCGGTATCTGGATTTTCTCTGTCGGGAAGGGCGCAGTCGGGAGCGCATCCTGGACTGGCTGGGGGACACCCAGCGCATCTACCGCCATCAGGAGCTGTACTCGGACACCGTGGCGCGGCTGGCCTACGAGACCGGCACGCCCCTCATCGGCGTGCGGGAGATGTTTTTGGATGAAAAGCGCCTGCCGAAGCTCATCGCTGCCGACGGCATCCACATGACCATGGAGGGCTATGGAAAGCTGTTTGACACGCTGGCCGACTGGCTGCGCGGCATGGTGGCGTGACCGCTTGACCCGAGTGCTTGACTCCGGCGAAGGAAAGGATAAAAATATGGTACAGATCTTTACGGATACGGCAGCCAATCTGCCCATGAAAATACTGCAGGAATATGACATCCGCACGGTGCCCCTGACCTATGAGGTGGACGGCGTGGAGCCGGATCACGACATCGAGTTCAGCGGCTCTGCGTTCTACACCGCCATGCGCCACGGCGCGGAGGTGAAGACCTCCATGGTGAACCCCGAGCGGGCGGCTCGCGCCATAGAGGAGAGTCTGCGGCAGGGGAAGGACGTGCTGTATCTGGGCATTTCCGGCGGCATCAGCGGCAGCTGCTGGGGCGTTGCGCTGCAGAGCAAGGAGCTTGCGGAGCAGTACAGCGGGGGGCGTATAGCCGTGGTTGACACTCGGAGCGCTTCTCTGGGCGAGGGCTTGGTGGTGCTGGAAACGGCCAAACTGGCGCGGGAGGGCAAGTCTCTTGCGGAGCTGGAGACCTATGCCCGCAGCCGCTGCGCCTGCATGCAGCAGTTTTTTGTGGTAGATGATTTGAAATATCTGCACAAGGGTGGGCGCATCTCCGGCGGCGCGCGGCTGGCCGGCACCTTCCTGCAAATTAAGCCCATCCTTCGGGGCGATGAAGAAGGCAAGATCGTGGTGTATGACAAGGTGCGGGGCAAGAAAAAAGCCTTGGAGGCGCTGGCGGAGCTGTACGCCGGAGCCGTGGGCGACCTGCACGCCCCCGTTGGCCTTGCCCATGCCGACGCCCCCGCCGACGCCCTGCATTTGCAGAGTCTGCTGCGGGATAAGGGTGCCAAGGGCGAGATTCTCTCCGTGTGCTATGAGCCGGTCACCGGCGCCCACGTCGGCCCCGGCACCGTGGCGCTGTTCTTTTACAGCGAGGAGTGGAGATAAAACTATAAAAAATTCCCTGTCCGTGTTGGACAGGGAATTTTTGCGTTATTTCTGCAATGCCAGCGCCCACCGGGAGTATTTTTCGATGTTCTCGTCCCGCTGCTTGGGGTCTTCGCCCAGGGTGAGGATGTAGACCTTGATCTTCGGCTCCGTGCCAGAGGGGCGCACAAGGATCACCGTGCCGTCGTCCAGCGCGTAGCGCAGCACATTGCTGCCCTTCAGCTCCGAGGCGGTGACATTTCCGGTTGCGCAGTCGGTGATGGTGCCGTCTGCGTAGTCCGTGCGCTTTGTCACGGCCACGCCGGCAATATCCGCGGGAGGCGCATCCCGCAGCCCCTTCATCAGCGCCGCCATCTTCTCCAACCCATCCAGACCCGGCATCACCAGATTGTGGGTCTTTTCGCCGTAGTAGCCGTACTTTTCATAGAGCGCCTGCAGGGCGTCAAACAAGGTCATGCCCTTGCTCTGATACCAGGCGGCCATCTCCGTCAGCAGCAGGGAGGCCGTCACGGCGTCCTTGTCCCGCACATAGTCGCCCAGCATATAGCCGTAGCTCTCCTCGTAGGAGAACACCACCTTGCCAAGACCCTGATTCTCCAACTGCTGCTTCTTCTCGGCCATGAACTTAAAGCCCGTAAATGTGTCGTAGCAGGTGACGCCGTGCGCCTCCGCCACCCGCCGAGCCATCTCGGTGGTGACGATGGTCTTCAGCAGCACGGCGTTCTTCGGCAGCTTGCCGTTTCGCGCCATGGCGCCCAGCAGGTAGTCCGCCAGCAGCACGCCGGTCTGGTTGCCGGACACGGGGATGAACCGCCCGTCCTCGCCGCGCACCAGAATGCCCACGCGGTCGCTGTCGGGGTCGGTGCCGATGATGAAGTTGGCGCCCACCTGATCGGCCAGCGCAATGGCCAGATAGAAGCCCTCGGGGTTCTCCGGATTGGGGGACACCACCGTGGGGAAGGAGCCGTCCAGCACCATCTGCTCCGGCACACAGTGCAGATGCTTCACGCCCAGCGCCCGCAGCGCCTGGGGCACCAGCTTCCAGCCGCAGCCGTGGAAGGGGGTGTAGACCACATGGAAATCGTCCGCCACCTTGGCAACGCTTTCGCGGTCGTTGACCATGGCCATGACGTTGTCCATGAAAGCCTTGTCCGTTTCCTCGCCCATAAGCTCAATGCGTCCGGCGGCCATGGCCTCGTCAAAGGGCGTGGTCTTTACGCCGGTGAAAATGTCGATCTTTTCCAGCTCTCTGGCAATGGCGTCGGCGTGCTGGGGGGGCAGCTGGGCGCCGTCGGACCAGTAGACCTTGTAGCCGTTATATTCTTTGGGGTTGTGGCTGGCGGTGATGTTGATGCCTGCCTGACAGCCGTAGTGCCGCACGGCGAAGCTCAGCTCCGGCGTGGGACGCAGGGACTCGAAAATGCGCACATGAATGCCGTTGGCGGCGCAGACCTCCGCGGCGGCGTGGGCAAACTCAGAGCTGTGGTGGCGGCAGTCCATGCAGATGGCCACGCCCTTGTCCATGGCGGCCTGCCCCTCGGCGCAGATGACGTTGGCAAAGCCCTGGGTGGCCCAGCGGATGACGTAGATGTTCATCTGGTGCAGACCCATCTTCATGGTGCCCCGCAGGCCGGCGGTGCCGAACTCCAGCGGGCCGTAGAACCGGCTCTCGATCTCCTTGTCGTCGCCGCCGATGGCGGCCAGCTCCGCCCGCTCGTCCTCAGTGATGGCGTCGCTGCGGAGCCATTTTTGGTATTCTGCCTTGTAGTCGATCATAGTAAAATCTCCCTTCCGTTATTATGTGAAAGTTCAATGGTCACTCGTCCTTCGGACTGCCAAAAATTCCATCGGAACTTTTGGCAAAAGGCTTGCAGTCTGCTGCGCGCATAATTTTGCCGTCAGGCGGCAAAATTCCACACTTGCAGCCTGAGAGGAATTTTTCCCCACGCACATGTCGCGGTGAAAAATGATTGAAATTTTTTGCGCCTGCGGGCGCAAACTCTGCGAGGCTTTTTTGCCGCGAAAAGGAATTACTCGTCCTCGTCGGGGAGGATGGGTTCGGCGCGGAGCAGCTCCCTGGCCTCCTCCAGACGGGAGGCGGGGACATACAGGTCGGCTCCATAGCCGGAAAAGCCGTTGATGACCTTGCCGGCGCCGCCCTCCTTGGCGTAATACTTAAAGCAGGGGATGCCGTATGCATGCAGCATGGACATCTTCATGTCGGCGTCCGCCGCGGAGTCGAAAACCTGCTCCAAAAGCACGGCCTGCTCCCTTTCTCCGGCTTCATTCGTCGGCCATACGGGCGCATCCACCGCTCCGCCGAAAGACCAATCGCTGTTCATGGTGGGTTCCTCCTGATGTATTATATAGTATTTTATTTGTGATATTTTGTCCCTTGCTGGATCTGAAACGCCCGATAGATCTGCTCCAGCAGCATCACCCTCGCCAGATGGTGGGGGAAGGTCATGGGGGACATGGAGAGACGCCAGTCCGCCTGCTGCTTCAGCGTTTCGCTGAGTCCCACGCTTCCGCCGATGAGGAAGGTGAGATGGGCCTTTCCGCCGGTGGCCAGCTGCTGCATCCGGCGGCTTAGCGCTTCACTGGAGCAGGTGTCGCCCTCAATGCACAGCGCCGCCACCGCCCCGCCCTTGGGCAGCTTTGCGCGGATGGCGTCGGCCTCGGCGTCCAGCGCCTGCCGGATCTGCGCCGGAGAGGGATCCTCCGGCAGACGGCTCTCCGGCAGCTCAATGATCTCCAGCCTGCAAAACCGCTGCAGCCGCTTGCAGTATTCCGCCGCAGCGTCCAGATAGAACTTTTCCTTCAGCTTTCCCACGCACAGAACGGTTATTTTCTGCATGGCGCACCCTCCGCGATATAGGCTTCGCTGCATTCGCCCCTCGGCGCCACGGTGACGGCTGCGTCATATCCGGCGCTGCGCAGGGCGCACGCCATAGCGTCCAGCGCCAGAGCGGGGGTGTTGTTTTCCTGACTGAGATGCACCAGAACGAACCGCCTCGTGCCCGCCGCTGCCATGCGGCAGGCAAATTCCGCCGCCGCGTCGTTGGACAGGTGGCCGCAGTCGCTCAGGATCCGCTGCTTCAGCGGGTAGGGGTATGACCCATTATGTAGGCGCTGTATGTCGTGATTGCTCTCCAGCAGGAGCAGCTCCACGCCGGCCAGAGCCGCCTCGGCCTCCGGCGTCACGAAGCCTGTGTCCGTGAGGATGCCGGCGGAGGCGCCGCCGCAGTCAAAGCGGTAGTCCATGGAGCCGGCGGAATCGTGGGAAGTGGCAAAAGCGGTGACGGTAAGTGACCCCAGCACCCGCGTGTCTCTCGGGCACATGGGGCGCAGCAGCCCCGCGCTGTGGGGCATTTGCCGCAGCAGGGCGGCGCACACGGCAGGGGAGGCGAAGATCGGCGCCCTCGTGTGCTTGCTCAGCACCCGCAGACCGGCGGTGTGGTCGCTGTGGGTGTGGGTGATGAAAATGGCGGATAGCTCCTGCGCAGGCCGCCCCAAAGATTTCAAGGCGTTCTCAATGCGTCGGGCGGAGATGCCGGCGTCCACCAGAATATGAAGCCCGTCGGCGCAGACCAGGGCGGCGTTGCCCTCGGAGCCGCTGGCCAGAGTGTGAATGGTTATCAAGTGTCAGACCTCGCTTGCGATTTGGTGAGAAAAGCAGCGCCTCTGCGCAGACCGTCCTTGCGGGACCCCACGCAGCAGACGCTGTTTCGGTGGCAATGTATCAGCCGATATGTGCCTCTTTCTGCTCGGTGACGTCCGGAGCGTCCACCACACGAATGTCGGCGCCCACGGCGCGGAGCTTGTCCACCAAGTCCTCGTAGCCCCGCTCGATGAACTGCACCTGGCTCAGCTCCGTCACGCCCTCTGCGCTCAGACCGGCAATGACCATGGCGGCGCCCGCCCGCAGGTCGCAGGCCTGCACCGGAGCGCCCTGCAGGTGCTCCACGCCCTCGATAACGGCCACGTGGCCGTCGGCCTGAATGTTGGCGCCCATGCGCTTTAGCTCGTCGATATACTTAAAGCGGCTGTTCCACACGTTTTCGTTCACGATGCTGGTGCCCTGCGCCGTGGCCAGCACGGCGGCGATCTGGGGCTGCATGTCCGTGGGGAAGCCGGGATACGGCATGGTCTTCACGTTGGTCTTCTGCAGCGGGCCGCTGCGGCGCACCAGAACGGCGTCGCCCCGATCCTCCACATGAACACCCATCTCCACCAGCTTGGCGCTGATGCAGTCCAGATGCTTGGGGATGACGTTTTTAATGAGCACCTGCCCGCCGGCGGCGGCCACGGCTGCCATGTAGGTGCCGGCCTCGATCTGGTCGGGAATGATGCAGTAGCTGCCGCCCGCCAGACGGTCCACGCCGCGGATCTTGATGCTGTCGGTGCCTGCGCCCTTGACGTCTGCGCCCATGGAATTGAGGAAGTTGGCCAGATCCACGATGTGTGGCTCCTTGGCGGCGTTTTCGATAATAGTGGTGCCGTTAGCCAGCACGGCGGCCATCATGATGTTCATGGTGGCGCCCACGGACACCACATCCAGATACACCGATGTGCCGGTGAGCCGGCCGTCCTTGGCGCTGGCCTGAATAAAGCCGCTTTCCACCTTCACCTCGGCGCCCATGGCCGTGAAGCCCTTGATGTGCTGGTCAATGGGGCGCACGCCGAAGTCGCAGCCGCCGGGCATGGCCACCGTGGCCTCGCCGAACCGCCCCAGCAGGGTGCCGATGAGGTAGTAGGAGGCGCGGATGCGCCGCGCCATTTCATAGGAAGGGTGGGTGGAGCGGATGGCGTGGCAGTCCAGCTCCACGGCGTGGCGGTTCAGCACCCGAATTCGGGCGCCCAGCTCCTCCAGAATGTTCAGCAGCAGCGTCACGTCGCTGATCTGGGGAATGTTTTCAATGCGGCAGATGCCGTCCACCAGCAGGGCGGCGGGAATAATGCCGACGGCGGCGTTTTTGGCGCCGCTGATGGTGATCTCGCCGAACAGCGGATGGCCGCCGCGAATAATATATTGGTTCATAAAAGCCCCTTTCATGAGGTGTATAGGGCAGGCCGGAGCCGCCCGTCAGTCAGCCGCTGCCAAAAAAAGCAGGGCACAGTTATCCATTTATACAAAGAATAGTATACCACATAATTTCTCAAAAGCAATCATAAATATTCCGGAAACGGACGGCAAGTCGCCGAAAAAATGGGACAGATAAAAATAAATGGAGAAAAAATAAAAAAACGGGGTTGACAGCGCCTTCAAAAAGGGGTAGTATACAAACAACAAACATATGAGCAATTATTCACATGAACAATTAAGGAGAATATCATGGAGCAGATGGAAAAGAACGCCTCGCAGGATTTCCTGTGTCTGCACGAGGAGGCCGTGGCCGCCGTGCGCAAGCAGATGCCCGATGAGGACGACCTGTACGATCTGGCGGAGCTGTATAAGGTCTTCGGGGATTCCACCCGCATCAAGATCCTGTATGTGCTCTTTGCCGCGGAGCTGTGCGTGTACGACATCGCCCAGCTGCTGGGCATGACCCAGAGCGCCGTGAGCCACCAGCTCCGCATCCTGAAAAACAACAAGCTGGTGAAGTTCCGCCGCGAGGGCAAGACCGTGTTTTACGCCCTGGATGACGACCATGTCCGCTCCATTCTGAAGCTGGGCATGGAGCACCTGGGCGACTGACGAAAGGAGATTTATTATCATGAAAAAGACTTACAAGATCGAAGTAGACTGCGCCGCCTGCGCCGATAAGATAGAGCTGGCCGCCCAAAAGACCGAGGGCGTGGCCGCCGCCACCGTCAGCTTCATGACCCAGAAAATGAAGGTGGAGTTCACAGACGGCGCCGACGTGGACGCCGTGATGCAGCAGGTGCTGAAAAACTGCAAGAAAGTCGAGGACGACTGCGAGATATTCCTGTAACCGGCGAAAGATCTCATGTCATTGCGAAGCCAGTCCGCAGACTGGCTGTGG
>OMQS01000141.1 GCA_900313295.1 uncultured Eubacteriales bacterium | reverse complement strand
GTGTTCGCCCTGCAAAAACAGGTTCTCCGTCTCCGGCGCAACCAAGCCCCGCTCATATAAATAATACGTCAGGGCGCCGTTGCTGGTGCCGGTGGCGCATTCTTCGGGGATGTCATACAGCGGCGCGAAATTGCTGCAGTACACCGCTTCATCGCCAAGGCAGAACATATGCACACCCGTGACTTCAAAGCGTCTGGAAAGCGCCGTCACGGCTTTCTCATTCTGCTCTGCCCGCATCAGCGTTTCGTGATCCCGCACGGGCATCATGATGTCGGCAAGACCCGTGCTCACGATCTCCGGCTGCAGCTGAGCAGGCCGGTCTGCCAGGGTCAGGCCGTAGGCCTCGTACAGCTCCGCCCAGCTCTCCTCCGGCAGCACGCCCAGCGTCTTCGGCGGCGCCATGTCCATCCATACGGTGCCGCCGGCCACTTCGATCTCCAGCGTGCCGGCCAAGGTGAGCGCTTTGTGTACGCCGTCGCCGATCTTATCCAGCTTCCGCAGCAGGGCAAAGGCGCCCACGGTGGCGTGGCCGCACAGCTCCACCTCGCCGGCAGGGGTGAAGTACCGCAGCCGGACGCCCTCTGCCTCCTGCCGCACAAACACGGTCTCCGAGTGCTTCAGCTCCGCAGCCACCTGCTGCATCACAGCCGGCTCCAGCGTTTTATCCGCCAGAACCACGCCGGCCTGATTGCCACCGAATATCCGGTCAGAAAACGCATCCATCACATATACTTTCATGGTAGCCCTCCTTTTTTTCTATTATACTCCACCTCTTTTTACTTCGCAATAGCCCATCTTGACGAACGATTTTTCCTCTGATATAATATTTTTGGGAAAAATGAAATGCGGTACGCCGCTGAAAGGAAAGGAATTTTCATCCAAAATGCAGGAACAGCAAAGTTTACGCAAGCAATTCTTCCGTTTCTCCACAGCCACGGTGGCCTCCCTCATGGTCTTCTCCCTATACTCCATTGTGGACGGCCTGTTCGTGGCCAGAGGCGTAGGGGAATACGCCATGAGCGCCGTGAATCTGTCCGTGCCCTTTATTAATCTACTATTTTCAATAGCGGTGATCTTCGCTGTGGGCACCTCCACCATCATTGCCTATCTGCTGGGGCAAAAAAATGCGCAGAGCGCTAACAAGCTCTTTTCGCAGAACCTGGTGACCCTTGCGGTGATCGGCATCACGATCTCCATTCTGGTGCTGGTGTTCACGAAGCCTTTTGCCCTGCTGCTGGGGGCGGATGAACTTACACTGGAATATACCATACATTATTTGCAGGGTCTGGCGCCCTTCGCCGTGTGCTTTATGATCTCCTATAATTTGGAGGTTCTGGTGAAGACGGACGGGCGGCCGCGGCTGGCGCTCATCACTGTGTGCGTGGGCTGCGTGACCAACTGTGTGCTGGATTATCTGGCTATTTTTCACTGGGACATGGGCATCTGGGGCGCCGCGGCAGCCA
Source organism: uncultured Eubacteriales bacterium (assembly GCA_900313295.1). Classification (GTDB taxonomy): domain Bacteria; phylum Bacillota; class Clostridia; order Oscillospirales; family Oscillospiraceae; genus Vescimonas. Next base: position 873 of record OMQS01000141.1, on the reverse strand, counting down.
CAGGCGTGAGTCAGCTGCTCACCTGCGTCATTTACATGACCCATTTCTTCGGCAAGTACACCACCTTCCACCCCGTGCGCTTCCGCATGGACTGGAAGATATACCGGCGGCTGCTGCCCATCGGCATTTCCGACGGCCTGACGGAGCTGTGCAACGGCCTGATGATCTTTCTCTTTAACCACACGATCCTACGCTGCATCGGCACCGACGGGCTGGTGGCCTACACCATCATCGCCTATGCCAACACACTGGTCATCAACATCACCATGGGCATAAGCCAGGGCAGCCAGCCCCTCATCAGCTTTCAAAACGGGCGGGGGGATAGCGCCGCCATCGGCAAACTCCTGGGCTACGGGCTGCGCACCATGTGCGGCGTCGCTGCCGTGTGCTTCACGGCGCTGTTTTTAGCAGCTCCGGCACTGATCGGCATGTTCTTACCGGAGGCTGAGCCGCAGATGCTCGCCTTCTCCACAGACGCCTTCCGCCGCTACAGCCTGTGCTACCTGCCGGTGGGCTTCAACATTTACATTGCCGGCTTTCTCACCGCCATGGAGCGACCCGTGCCGGCGGTGGCCATCTCCACCGGTCGAGGGCTGATCCTGCAGGGCAGCATTCTGCTTCTGCTGGCGGCGGTCTTCGGCGGCAGCTCCATCTGGTTTGCGCCTCTCATTTCGGAGCTGCTGTGTCTGGGGCTGTCGATCTTCTTTCTGCTGCGGCTGCGGAGAACACACCAAGCATTTTCACAATGAATTTCAAAAGCAATGCTCCCTGTTAGGCACAAACCCAACAGGGAGCATTTATTATTAACTGCAAATCCAAGGCCGCCGCAGGCATGAATATTGCCTGCTTCGCCCCGCAGGCAATAAGAACGCC
>OMQS01000198.1 GCA_900313295.1 uncultured Eubacteriales bacterium | reverse complement strand
CGGCGTGGTGGTCAAGCCCAAGACTCCCGCTTCTGCCGTTTTGCCGTTTATCAATGAAGTGGAGCTGATCTTGGTGATGACCGTGGAGCCGGGCTTCGGCGGCCAGAAGTTCATGGCCGACATGATGCCCAAGGTGCAGCAGATCCGCAGCTATATCGACGCCATGAACCCCGCCTGCGAGCTGGAGGTGGACGGCGGTGTGGATCCCGACACCTGCAAGCTTTGCATCGCCTCCGGCGCCAACGTGCTGGTGGCCGGCTCCTCCGTGTATAAGGCCGAGGACATTCCCGCCCGCATTCGGGCGCTGAGAGGATGAGCGTATGGAGTTTTTTCCCGCACCCCTTGAAAAGCTGACGGAGCAGTTTGCCCGCCTGCCCGGCATCGGGCGCAAGTCCGCCCAGCGTCTGGCGTTTTTCGTGCTGGGTCTTCCCATGGAGGAGGCGCAGGCGTTTGCCGACGCCATCGTGGATGCCAAGAAAAGCGTCACTCTCTGTCCTGTGTGCCAGAATCTCACCGCCGGCGGCCTTTGCCCCGTGTGCGCCTCCCCCAAGCGGGACGCAGGCACCATCTGCGTGGTGGCCGACCCGCGGGACGTGCTGGCCATTGAGCGCAGTCGGGAGTATCAGGGGCGCTACCATGTGCTCCACGGTGTGCTGTCCCCCATGAACCATGTGGGACCCGACGACCTGCAAATAAAATCTCTGGTGGAGCGCGTGGCTGCCGGCGGCGTGGAGGAGGTCATCATGGCCACCAACCCCGACACCGAAGGCGAGGCCACGGCTATGTACCTTTCGCGGCTCTTGAAGCCCTTCGGCGTCAAGGTCACCCGTCTGGCCTACGGCATCCCCGTGGGCGGCCACCTGGAGTTTGCGGACGATGCCACGCTTATGCGTGCGCTGGAAGGGCGGCGCGAGCTGTGAAAAGGATCGTCTGCCTTGTCCTGTCAGCACTTTTGCTTTTGTCCCTTGCCGCCTGCGGCCGAAGCGCGGAGCCTGTCCGGCAGGAGCTTTTCGCCATGGACACCTACATGAGCCTTGCGGCCTATGGCGACGACGCGCAGGAGGCGCTGGCCGCTGCCGCGCGGGAGATCAACCGTCTGGAGCGTGAGCTTTCCCGCACCATTGCAACCAGCGATGTTTATAAAATAAATGCCGACGGCGCTGCCGTAGTCAGCGACGAAACGGCTGCGCTGCTGCAAAGCGCCATGGTTTACAGCGAAAAAACCGGTGGTCTGTTCGACGTGACCATCGCTCCCCTGGTGACCCTCTGGGGCATCACCACCGACAGCCCCCGCGTCCCCGCCCAAAGTGAAATTGCTTCGCTCCTGCCCCTTGTGGGGAGCAAGCATATCCATATAGACGGCACTTCCGTAGCGCTGGACAGCGGCTGCGGCGTGGATCTGGGCGGCATTGCCAAGGGCTATGCCAGCGACCGCGTGGCGGAGATACTGAAGCAGTATGGCGTCACCGGCGCCGCCGTTTCGCTGGGCGGCAACGTCTATGTCTGCGGGAAAAAGTCCGACGGCAGCGCCTGGAACGTGGCGGTGCAGGATCCCAAGGACACAAGCGCCTACGCCATGACCCTTGCCCTGACGGACACCTTCGCCGTTACCTCCGGCGGCTACCAGCGGTATTTCACCGGCTCGGACGGCAGGGTGTATCAGCACATTCTGGATCCCCGCACCGGCCGCTCTGCCGAAACCGATCTTCTCTCCGTCACGGTTATCGCCCAAAACGGCACCATGGCCGACGCCTATTCCACGGCGCTCTACGTCATGGGCGAGGAGGCGGCCTGCGACTTCTGGCGGCAGAACGGAGGCTTTGATCTGATTCTCATCACGGCGGACGGTCGGGTGCTCTATACTCCCGATCTCGCTGACCACATTTCCCAAAAGGGGGCAGGCTATGACTTCCGGCAGATCTCAACCTGACTTAAAGCCCAAGCCGATGGACGCTCTGGTCGTCCTGTTTGTGATCATTTTGGCCGTCGTAACCGCCGTGTTTGTCTATGGAAAAAGCGGCGAAGCTGCCCTCACGGCCACCGTGAAGCATCGGGGCGAGACTGTGGCGCAGGTGGCGCTGGACACTCTCACAGAGGACAAGATCATCACCGTGGACGGCAAGTACCACCTCACCGTCACCCTGACGAAGGACAGTGCCGCCGTCACGGAGAGCGACTGCCCGGGGCAGGACTGCCTGCACACCGGACGCATCACCAGAGCCGGCCAGAGCATCGTGTGTCTGCCGGAGCAGGTCATCGTCACGCTGGAGGGCAAGACCCCCTCGGCGGACGTGATCTTGGGCTGAGGAGGCGGACGGAGTATGAGAATCACAACGAAAAAGCTGGCTCTCGCCGCCGTTTTAACGGCGCTGGCGCTGGGCCTGAGCACGCTGGAGAACCTGTTTCCCGTGTCGCTGCTGGTGCCTCTGCCGGGCATCAAGCTGGGTCTTGCCAACATCGTCACGGTGTTTGCCCTGTACCGGCTGGGCGCCCCTTTCGCGCTGGCCATTCTGGTGGCTCGCTGCCTGCTGGGCGCCATGTTCGCCGGCAATGTTTCGGCACTGCTGTTTTCCCTCATGGGCGGCGTGCTGGCCATGCTGGTGATGATCCTGCTGCGCCGCGCGAAAAGGCTGTCCGTTTACGGCGTGTCCATCGCCGGCGCTGCGGCGCATAACATCGGCCAGATCTGCGCCGCCATGCTGGTGCTGGGCGGCACGGCGGTGCTGGGCTATCTGCCGGCGCTGCTGGGGGTGTCCCTGGTCACCGGCGCGCTGACGGGCTTCGTGACGAGCCTTTTGTTCAGAGCCATGGGCAGCATCAATTTTGCGCAGTAAAATTATTCCCTGTCATTCCGAGGGAGCGAAGCGACCGTGGGAATCCGTTCCTTCGTCCCTTGATAAACGCTCGCCGCCGGCGCACACTGGCTTTTGCACGGACAATTTTTACGCAGAGGAGCATGTGATATGGACAGAAAAGACGAAATCATCCTGCAGCAGATGGATCTCATCCGCTCCATGACCGAGCGGAACCTCCGCAGCATGGACACCGACTTCTGGGGCGCGCCTTTTATGGAAAAGAAAACGGAGAAGCCCGCCGAGAAGCCCGTCGAAAAGACACAGGCGGAAAAGCCTGCGGAGAAGGAGGAGATCCCCCCCAAGGAGAGTATCGAGGATCTGCTGGCGGAGCTGGACGGCTATGTGGGCATGGACGCCATTAAGGAGGAGGTGCGAAGTCTCATCAACATGGTGCAGGTGTATAAGCTGCGTCGGGAGCACGACCTGCCCACCACGGATATGTCCCTTCACATGGTTTTTTCCGGCAACCCCGGCACCGGCAAGACCACCGTGGCGCGCATCATGGCGCGCATCTACCACAGCCTGGACATTCTCTCCAAGGGGCAGCTGGTGGAGGTGGATCGCAGCGGTCTGGTGGCCGGCTATGTGGGGCAGACGGCGCTGAAGACCCAGAAGGTCATTGAAAAGGCCATGGGCGGCGTGCTGTTCATCGACGAGGCCTACGCCCTCAACGGCAAGAGCGAGAACGACTTCGGCCAGGAGGCCATCGACACCATTCTCAAGGCCATGGAGGATCATCGGGACGATCTGGTGGTCATCGTGGCGGGCTACACGGAGCTGATGGATCGGTTCATCCACTCCAACCCCGGGCTTGAGTCCCGCTTCAACAGGTTCCTCATGTTTGAGGACTACACGCCGGAGCAGATGGTGGCCATTTTCAAGATGCAGTGCAAGAAGGGCTGCTATGTGCTGGCCGAGGGCACCGAGGAGCTGGTGCGGGACTTTATTGCCGAGGAGAGCGCCGACGATTCCTTCGGCAACGCCCGCGGCGTGCGCAACCTTTTCGAGCATATTCTGGTGGCGCAGAACAACCGTCTGGCCAAAATGGAGCAGGTGACGAGGGACGACCTCATGCAGATCCTGCCCGACGACGTGCTCCACGCGCGGGGCAAGATAGACGAATAAAAAAGCGAGGCGGAAGAAGGCATGAATGATATTTCTTTGCGCCATGTGTGCAGGTCCTATACCACCCAATCTACGGACATTATGATCGACCATGCCCGACGCCCCACCCGCACCCGTCAGGTGCTGCGGGACGTGAATGTGACCTTTCCGCTGGAAAAGCTCACGGTGCTGGTGGGTCGCAGCGGCTGCGGCAAGAGCACTCTGCTGCGGCTGCTGGCGGGGCAGGACAAGCCGGATTCCGGCGAAATTGAGATCCCCGCTGGCTGGCACAGCGCCGTTTTAAGCCCCGATCCGTATGTCATCACATGGACAAGCGTCTTGCGCAACGTGGCCATGGCCTGCGGCGTGGGGCGCACGCCGGAGGAGCGGCTGCGGCTGTCGGAGGATTTTGTGGAGATGGTGGGGCTTACGGACTACGCCGACCTGACGCCGGCGGAGCTTTCCACGGGGATGAAGCAGCGGCTGGGGCTTGCGAGGGTGCTGGCCAGCCAAGCGGAGCTGCTGCTCATGGACGAGCCGTTTGCGGCGCTGGATTTTCTCACCCGTGCTGAGCTGCAAACCCAGCTTCTGAACGTGCAAAAGTGCCTGCCCCGTACCATCGTGCTGGTGACCCACCAGCTGGACGAGGCCATTCTGCTGGCGCAGAAGATCGTGGTGATGCATTCGGACAGCAGCCTGTGGGAGTGCGACCTGACGGACTGCCCCTATCCGCGGAACGTGGACGAGCCACGCATGCGGGCGCTGAAGCAGCGGATCACCGAGGAGTGCAGAAAATAAACAAAAGCGTGTGCCGTTTTGAGTGGCACACGCTTTTTCTGCTTTTTAATTCTTCACATGCTCTGTTTTCTCAAACAGCAGATTTCTGTCGGCCTCCGTGTCGATACCGGCCACGGTGCCGTGATGGTCATACTGCCACAGAGCGGTTTCATAGTAGAAGGTTGGGTGCTCTCCCGGCTCTGCCAGCCACAGGGTCTGGGCGCTGAACTGCCCGAGATCATAGGTGTGGTAGCCCATTTGCAGGTTGAAGTAGATCCCCGATTGGTAGCCCGCCGCCTCAATGACCCGACAGAAAGCGGCGGCGCAGGCGGTGACGGTTTCGCCGCGCACACCGTTGCTCCGTCCCTCCGGGTTGGCGGAAACCTCCCAGTCAAAAAATATGGGCAGCTCAAGGGCGCGCCCTCCCAGAAGCTCCAGCGCGTAAGCGGCCTCCTCCTCGGCTTCCTCCACGCTGACGGCTTGCGAATAGAAGTATAATCCCCGACGCAGCCCGACTTCTCCGGCACCGGCGTAGTTATTTTCAAAGCAGTTGTCCTGCTCCAGCTTCCCGGTCAAGGTGCGACGGAAGCCGCAGCGGATCACGGCGAAGTCAATGCCGCTGTCCGCCACCTCCTGCCAGCGGATATTCTCCTGCCATGTGGACACGTCCACGCCCTGATAGACGGCATAGCCGCTGTCGGTGCAGGTGATGGCGTTGTCTTGCCTGGCAAAGTCGCCACTTTTGAAAGGGCTGCGCGGGAGGTTCGGGTCAGGCTCGATCCAGATGGTGCCGCTGCCGTCGTTTACGGGCACGGCGCCGCTCTGTCGCAGATCGGGACGCAGCAGCTCAAAGGCCGCCAAAGCGCCCAGAAGCACCAGCAAAACCGGCCACAGCCAGCATCTCCAGTTTTTCTTTTTGCTGCCAGACAAATTCCGACACCTCCCCGCATTTTTCCCCATTTTATCACATTCGGGCGCCGGACACAAGGAAAAAAGCAGACCCCCTCAGCGGGTCTGCCTTTTGTTGGCATATAGGACGGCGGTCATGGCCGTCGCGGAGACAAGAAGGAGGGCGAGCCAGATGTTTACATGGGAGGCGTCGCCTGTTTGCGGAAGACCGCCTGTTTTTGACATTGCAATGGCATAATATCCGCCGCCGCTGACGGAAAAAGCAACAGAATTTCCACTGTTTTTTCCTATCAGGAGCGTTACCTCGCCGCCGGAGGAGATCTCCGCCGTTTTGGGCGTGCCGTATGCCGCCGGCAGGGAAATGCGCACATGCGCCGGCGTGTCCGCGCTGACCCGAGCGCCGTATTCATCCACAAAGTAAATATCAAAGAACAGGTGGTTGGTGCCGAGAGATGCCGTGCGCTCCGACAGCCAGCGGTAGGCATCGGCCTCCTGACGGGTGATGGGGACGATGACAAGGCGCAGCGACGAGTCGGGGACCTCCGGTGTCACCGTGACGGTGACATCCGCGGGCAGCTCGGCGGTGTATGCGCCGTCCTCTTCCTCCGCTGTATAGCAGCCCTCGGAAAGGGTATAGACCGACTTGGCAAACACGCTGATGCCTCTGCTGTCCGCTGCCAAAGCCGGCACAAGGCAAAAAACGGACAGAGCTGCAGCTATCAGTATGACGGCCGTTTTTTTCATACGCTCATCCTCCTGCAACGGTATGCAGCGTGACGGCTCCGGCGCTGCAATAGGTGTTTGGCTCATAGGCCATGATCTTCATGGTGATGCTCGTTCCGGCCGACACGGGGGCGGAGAAGGGGAGGGAGGCCAGATATTCCCCGGGCTTTATGAGGCCGCTTTCGGCGAGAATATTGCCCTCCTCATCCAGAATGCGCAGCTTCAGCCAGACCTCATTGCCGGCATCATTGGTAAAATCCAGCCTTGCGGTGCTGCCGCTGAAAAAGGGCTTGCCGCAGATGTGGGCGGAAAAATCCATGCCCTCCCGATGCACCTGCGTCCAGCTTGCATCCGGTGCCGCGGGGGTGCCGGTCTGCGCCGCCGCATCGAAGGGGGGCGGCGTGAACGCCGCCGTTTGGCGCCTGCCGCCCGTGAGGGTAAGCGCCAGAACCATGCCGATGACTGCCGCAAGGCAGACGGCGGCGGCAATATAGATCGTTTTGTTTTTCATGTATCTGCCTCCTGCCGAGCGCCTGTCGTTTCTCATGTCCGCCTACCCCGCGAGCGATAGACGGACATCAGAAATGGAAGGGAGGGAGGCGCAGGCCGCGCGAGGGGGCACGCGGCCTGCGCGCCGAAAGCAAAATTAGCTGAGGGTCACGGTGATGGTGCCGACCTTGGTGAACTCGGTCACGGAGCTGGCCAGAGCGCCGGAGAGGGTCAGGTTGGTGGTCACCTTGTCGGCGCCGTCAGGATCGCCGACCGAACCGGCGAAAAGGGTATCGGACGTAGTGCTGAAAGTGCCGATGATGCCGCTGTAGTCATGGGCGGCTTCATAGGAGAAAGCGACGTTTACGGACTTGTTGGAGTGGTTGACCACGGTGATGCCGTTGCCGTCCTCCGTCCAGCCTGCGGTGACATTCTCGTCATACAGATGGGTGGCGGGGTTCCAGGTGCGGGTGCCGCCGACGGAATAGGTGAACTCCATTTTGCCCCAGGTCACGTCCACGCTGTATACCTCCGGCTCGGCCGCGCCGCCGGAGTACTTGGCCTTGACGTCCTGCGTCCTATTGCCGAGACCTTCCGCCGAGGCCAGCACCAACTGCGTTGCCATGAGCATCAGAGCCAGCGCCACTACGGCAAATTTCTTCATTTTTTTCATTGGAAATTCCTCCTCTTATATATTTTTTAGTTTACCAACAATATATTTCACGCCCTTGGATCTGTCTTCGGGGCGGAAAATCATATTACTCCGTTACCGTCACGCTGACGGGGATCTCCGTGTTGACCATGGCTCTTTCACCGCTGGCGCGATTATAGTACAGCACCACGAATTTGCCGTCATAGCCGCCGTCGGCCAGGCGCTTTTCCGCGCCGTCCAGGAGGTTGAGGGTGGTGACCCGATTCCCCGGCGTCAGAAGACCGGACTGGAAGATGACCACGTCGTCAATGACCAGCTGCAGCACCATGTCCTGGTTGGACTTGGTGGGGTTGGCGAACAGCAGGCTCGCGGTCTTCGCCGAGCGGCTCACGGCCACCTCGCGGGCGTAGGTGAGGCTTACGGCGCCGCCGTTTTCCGGCTGCTCCAGCTTCTCGTCGTTGTCGTCGCCGATGGGCTAGGCGTTCTGCTCCGTTTCCTTGGGCGCATAGTCGGGGGCGAGGACGGCGCCGCTGCCCCGAAACCAGATGGCCCAGATGCTTACGCCCACCGCCACGATGGTGATGAGCAGCAGGAGCAGAAGCAGCCACTTCTTCTTATTTTCTTTTTCCTGCATCTTTTCTTTTTCCATTGGACTTATTCACCTCCGGTTGGGGGATCGCTCAGGGTAACGGTCAATGTGGCGATCGTTGCTTTGTTGAGTGCTTTCG
>OMQS01000137.1 GCA_900313295.1 uncultured Eubacteriales bacterium | reverse complement strand
CCAACAAAGCCACCGTTTTCGTATTGAAAACGGTGGCTTTTCTAACTTTTTTGGTTAATCCTTTGGGAGGACTCGGGCAATTTAAGTCCTTTCAAAAGCGCAAACACATGCTGCGGAAAATGGCCGCAGGGGTGTATTTATTTTGTGAGGATCTTTACGGCGGCGCGGGCAGCTGACGCGGCATCCGGCGTGTAAATATCGGCGCCGATCTCCGCGCAGAAGCTCTGGCTGATGGGCGCGCCGCCCACCATAACGGTGACCTTGTCGCGGATGCCGGCCTTTTCGGAAAGCTCCACGATCTGCCGCATCTCCTGCATGGTCGTCGTCAGCAGGGAGGAGCAGGCGATGATGTCGCAGCCGTGCTCCCTGGCCGCCTCGATGAACCGCTCCGGCGGGACGTCCGCTCCCAGATCATATACCTCGATGCCGCTGCCCTCGAACATGATCTTCACCAAGTTTTTGCCGATGTCGTGCAGGTCACCCAGCACCGTACCGATGCAGGCGGAGCCTATGGAGCGGCGGCTGCCGTCGGCGCTGACCATGTGCGGCTTGAGAACAGCGGTGGCCGCCGCCATGCAGCGGGCGGCAATGAGCATTTCCGGCACAAATGCGCGGTTTGCCGAAAAGTCCTCGCCCAACTCGTTCATGCCGGCGATTAGCCCGCCCGAGAGAATGTCCTGCGCGTCCATGCCGCCGCCAAGCGCTTCGTCAATAAGAGCCAGCAGCTTTTTCTGCTGCCCCCGCTTTATGGCCGCAGCGATCCTGGTCAAAATATCGCCCTCCGCCTCCTCGTCCTTGGCCGCCGGCTGGGTGGCCGCGCCGGCAGCGTCCAGCTTGCGGCGGGGGATCTCGGGCAAGTCGAAATGGGGCATGTGAAGCTCTGCGTTATAGCGGTCGATGGCGAGGTCAATGTACTGATCTATGTGCGGGTACACTGCCCCGGGCATGCCGTAGGTTATCGAGGGGATGAAGTGTCCGCCGGGGCAGCAGTCCCGCAGCGTTTTCTCGGCGTAGACGGTGATCTCCTCCGGCGTGGCGTCCGCGCGGTCGATAGCGGCGCCCATGCCGCCCATGAGAACGAGCCTGCCCTTGAGCCGGCGCTGCAGGGCGGGGATGTCGTTCTCCGGCAGGGTGCCCTGCCAGACCTGTATGCCGATGTCCGCCATGTCGTCCACGATGTCGGCCAGATACGAGTCGGCGTGGTGAACGGCGATACAGCCGCGGGAGCGGATATAGCCATAAAAGCGGCGGTATGGCTCTTTGAAGAACGCGCGCCACATATCCGGCTTCATGAAAAGCGCCGACTTTGTGCCCCAGTCGTCGTGGGAGAAGATGACATCCGGCTGAAGATTGTCGATGAGCAGCTGCACATAGCGAAGGCGATACTCGGTGATGTACTCGATAAGCTCGTGCATTTTCTCCGGATGCTCATAAAGCGCCGTGAGCGTGTTTTCAAAGCCCATGAGGAAGTGGCACTGCTCAAAAATGCCCGTGCCCATGAAGCCCGCGACCAGCTGCTCGTCTCCGGCTGCGGCTCGCGCCTTGGCGCGGCACTCCTCCCAGCCCTCGGTGCAGTTTGCGGCGATGTCCGGTGCGCGGACATACTCACGCCAGCGGGTGATGTCCGGACAGACCGTCAGCCCGTCGCCGTGCAGGGGCGTCGCCCCGGGTGCGTCCTCGGGAAAGCTGATGGTGGTGCCCCAGCGGTCGCGGGAGGTGGTGCCCCGCCGGCGGTTTCCCCGCAGGTAGGCGTTGATGGGGTCATAGAGGCACATGTGCAGCGCCTCATATTGTTTCAGGATCCTCTCGGGCTTGCCGTCAGGCTTTAACAGTTCAAGAAATATTTCCTTTGGGGTCTGCATGCTGATCCCTCCTTAGTAAAATGCATGAGGTGTAGGTCATGGTGCCCTTTCCGTAGTTGTATTCGAGTCCCGAACGGCGGCAGACGTCGCTGACCCACAGGCCGTAGGCCTCCATAGACGACAGGCGCCTGGACGGGAAGCGGCAGGGCTTGTGGGGGTAGGTACACCGCGCGCACAGGGTGCAGGTGCCGGCGGTGAGAGGGAGGCAGTCGGGGTAGAGGAGCCTTGCCTGACGGGCGAAGCTCTCAAAGCTCCGCTTGTGCCGCTGGGCAATGGCCTGCATGCCCTCGTAGTCAAAGTCGTCGGCAAGGGTGCCGGTAGTCTGCACCAGAAGGCCGGAGGAGCACCGCGCCAT
>OMQS01000138.1 GCA_900313295.1 uncultured Eubacteriales bacterium | reverse complement strand
TCCTATAGGAAAAAGCAGCCTTTCGGCTGCTTTTTTTGCTATTTTGTCGTCAGCAGGGCGGCGGCAGCCGCCTGCCCCACCCGACGCAGAGATTCCTCCGGCAGGAAAAGCTCCATCTCCTCTCCTGCCCTTCTCAGCTCCGTCCGGCACGCTTCCGCCAGACGCTCGCCGCCCGCGCCGCTGATGACCCGACCCAGCAGCAACACATTCCGGCAGCCCAGCAGCCGCCGATACCACGGCAGGGTCAAACCCAGCATACGCCCCAGCTCGGAAAAAACGCCCAGCGCCCGCTCGTCGCCCTTTTGCACCAGAGTCTGCACCCAGCGGAGCATCTCCGCCGGCGTATCCCCCTGCGGGGCAAGGCCGCTTTGGCCGGCAAGCCGCAGGACGCCCTCCTGAGAGAAATACCGCTCGCCCACGCCGCTGTCCCCCGACCAGGGATCCACAGGGGCCTGGGCGCTTACGTCCACCGGCAAAAACGCCAGTTCATTGAGCCGGCCGGTGATATGCCCGTTTTCATCTACATAGCCGCCGGCCTCGCTGGTGCCCATGGCGATGCCCAGCAGCTCCTGCCGCCCCAGCGCTATAGAGCCGGCCAGCGCCGCCACGTCGCCATCGTTGCACACGGTGCAGGGGACGGCGCCGAAGACGTCCCGCGCCGCACGCTGCAGAATATCCCGTCCGCAGCGGTCAAACTCCGCCGCAGGCACATTCATAAAAAGACCCGAACGGCGAATCTCGCCGTCCATGACCACGCCGGCGGTGGAAAAGCCCACGGCGTCTACTCGGGGCAGATGCTTTGCAGCCGAGCGCAGCGCCGCCGTGATATGCGCATAATGATAGCGCAGGTCGCAGGCCGACTTGGGCTGCCAGAGCACCTCCTCGGTGTAGACCGTTTCCCCGTCTATCACCGCCGCGGCCTTGCGGTCGCTGCCGCCCAAGTCGATGCCCACGCGGCAGCCCCGATTCTCCGCTGACACGGAGGACGCGGCCTCGCAGGCCGGCGGCAGTTCCCGACTCAGCATCACGGAAAAGGGACGGCCGTAGACACCGGACATAAAGCTCCGGTCAAACGCCCGCGCTCCCTGCGGACTGTACGCTGCCCGCAGCCAGCGGAAGACGGCCTCGTCCTCCGTTACAAGGCCGCAGCCGCCCTGCAGCCACAGCGCCGTTTTCACAAGGAGCAGGGCATACCGCTCGTCGGCAGGCTGCATCGCCTCGGCGCTGTGCAGCCGAAGGGACAGGCGGGTGCAGCCGGACGGGCGCAGAACGGCCACGTAGGCGGTGCGATCCGCCGTTTTTTCATGCACCCGAACGAGGGCGTAAATAGGGGAAAAATCAGTCGCCATCGGTGATGACGCCGGTGAGGTCTACGCTCTTGCCGTCGCGCCACAGGCGCTCTAAGCCGTAAAATTCCCGCGCCTCGCCGTTAAAAACATGGACGGCGAGGCAGCCGTAATCCAGCAGCACCCAGGTGCCGCCCCGATAGCCCTCCCGATGCAGCGGCTCCTCGCCGGCCTGCTCGGCCAGCGCCTTTTCCACACTGTCCACCAGAGCGTTGATCTGGGTATTGGACGAGCCGGTGGCCAGCACAAAATAATCTGCCAGCGTGGTCAGGTCGGCGATCTCCAGCACCTGGATCTCCCGTCCCTTTTTATCGGACAATGCCTTGGCGGCCAGCAAGGCCAGCTCTTTGGGGGTTTTCGTCATGATTCTGTTCCTCCGATCTCTTTTGTGATATACTCCAGAGCCTCCTGCGTATGGGGGTGCACGGGGCTGCCGTAGCCGTGCAGCTCCCGAATGGAATCCCGCAGGGCTTCATACAGGCCGCGGTTCAGATCCGCATGCACCGCGCGGCGCAGCTCCTCCACCCCGGGGAAGCTGCGGCTTGGCTCTATATAGTCCGCTAAGTAAATGATCTTTTCCAGCAGGGTCATGGCGGCCTTGCCGGTGGTGTGGTAGTAGATGGCGTCATATATTTCCTGCGAAACGCCGAAGCGGTCCTTCGCTACCGCCGCGCCGGTCTTGGAGTGCAGGAGCTTCAGGCTCGTTTGCTCCAGCTCGTCCAGCGCAAGGCCGTAGTGGGCGCACAGGGACAGCTGCTGCTCCATGTCCAGCTTCTTGGTGCAGTCGTGAAGCAGCGCCGCTATGCGGGCGCTTGTCACATCCGCCCCGTATTTCTCCGCCAGAAACGCCGCCTCCTGCTCCGTGCCCAGCACATGGGGCATCCGCTTAGGCTTGAGGTAGCTCAGGGCAATGGGGCGCAGCTCCTCCGGTGAAAGGCGCTTTAGATCCGTTTTCGTGCCGTAAAGCCCTTTGCGGAGAATGTAGCCATAGACCGGCTCCGTGAGATGCTCTCTCCCCTGCCCACGGGACAGCCGCTCCCGCAGCTCCGTGGAGGAGATCTCCACCACATGGGGATTGCGCACCACGGTGATGCGGGCGCCATAGGTCTGCTCCAGCTTTATCTTCTGCCGGCCAAAGGCCGCCGACTCGTCCTCCCTCCGGCGGCTGAACACCGCCAGCGTCGCCAGACGGCAGATCTCCGCCGGACGGCTCCACGTTTCAAAGGACAGAAACATATCCGACCCCATGAGCAGAAACAGCTCGTCCGCCGGATACGCGCGGCGCAGAGCCAACAGGGTGTCGCAGGTGTAGCTGGCGCCCTGACGGCGCAGCTCCATGTCGGACACCTCCGCCGAAACGGGCAGATCCCCCGTGCACAGGCGCACCATCTCCAGCCGGTCCTCTCCGCCGGCGCTGCCGGCGGGCAGAGGCTTATGGGGCGGAATGGCATCCGGTATCAGCAGAAGCTTATCAAGCCCCAGCTGCTCCGCCGCTGCCGAAGCCGCCGACAGGTGCCCCCGATGGATGGGGTTGAAGGTGCCGCCATATACGCCTATTTTCATGGTCACACGCTGCGGCGGGGCGCCTTGACCAGCTCGATCCGGCGCTTTGTCTTGTCGTGCTGCATGCGGTAGAGGACGAATTTATTGCCGATGACCTGCACCACCTCGCTGCGGGTGCGGGTCTTCAGCTCCTCCGCCGCCTCGCGGGCGGTGAGCATGGAATTCTCCAGCACCTTACCCTTGATCAGCTCACGAGCCTCCAGAGCGTCGTCCGCCTGCTTCACGAGATTGTCGCTGATGCCGTCTTTGCCTATGTGAATGATGGTGTCCAGCGTGGAGGCCAGGCTCCGGAGCTGGGCACGCTGCTTGCTTGTCAGTTCCATATCAGTGTTTCTCCAAATAGTTTTTTAATTCCGCCGCAAAGGCGCGCAGGGCGTTGCCCCGATGGCTGACGGCGTTCTTTTCCTCGGCGGTCATCTGGGCAAAGGTCTTGCGCAGAGGGGGATAGAGGAACACCGGATCATAGCCGAAGCCCCCGTCGCCCAGAGGGGCATAGGCGATGGTGCCGGAGCACTCGCCCTGCGCCGTAAGCTCCGTGCCGTCGGGGAAGACGCAGACCACGGAGGTGTGAAAGTGCGCCGCACGGGTCATAGAGCCGCGCATATTCTGCAGCAGCAGGCGGCAGCGGGCGGCGTCGTCTTCCAGGCCGCCGTAGCGGGCGGAATAGACTCCCGGGGCGCCGTTCAGCGCGTCCACGCACAGGCCGGAATCGTCGGCAATGGCCGGCAGGCCGCCGGCCTCCATGACGGCGCGCGCCTTGATGCGGGCATTATCCAAAAAGGTCTCGCCGGTCTCCTCCGGCTCCAAATCCAGCCCCAGCTCGGACTGGAGCACCACCTCCACCCCCAGCTCGCCTAAGATTTTCTGCATTTCTGCCAGCTTTCCCTTATTGTGGGACGCCAATACAAATTTCATAAAGCCGCCTCCTTTATCCGTTCAGAACCTGACGCTGCTTTTCCATAAGCTCGGCAATGCCCTTGGCACACAGGCGCACCAGCTCCTGCTGCTCGCTCAGCGTAAAGCTGCGACCCTCGCCGGTGCCCTGCAGCTCGATCAGCTCGCCCTTTTCATTCATGACACAGTTCAGATCCACCTGGGCACGGCTGTCCTCGCTGTAGGGCAGATCCAGCAGGAGAGCGTCATCCACGATGCCAGCGCTCACCGCCGCGACCTGATGCACGATGGGGT
Source organism: uncultured Eubacteriales bacterium (assembly GCA_900313295.1). GTDB lineage: Bacteria > Bacillota > Clostridia > Oscillospirales > Oscillospiraceae > Vescimonas. The sequence goes on along the minus strand of OMQS01000138.1, from coordinate 3,842 downwards.
CGCGCTTCACTTTGCCCTCGGCCAGCAGCTTCCGGCAGGCCAAGGCCAGCGCCACGAAGCCGCCGGTGACGGAGGCGGTGCGGGTGCCGCCGTCGCCTTGCAGGACATCGCAGTCGATGGTGATGGTGCGCTCTCCCAGCGCCGACATGTCCACCGCCGCCCGAAGGCTGCGGCCGATGAGGCGCTGAATTTCGGCGCTGCGACCGGAGAGCTTCAGCTTGTCCACGTCGCGGCAGGAGCGCTGGCGGTTGGCGCGGGGGAGCATGGAATACTCCGCCGTGACCCAGCCGTGACCCTCCGCCACATGGGGCGGGGTCTTCTCCTCCACGGAGGCGTTGCACAGCACCACCGTGTCGCCGCAGCGGATGAGCACGCTGCCCTCGGCAAATTTTACATAGTCCTTCGTCAACTCCACGGGGCGGAGCTGGTCAAAGGCACGTCCGTCTGCTCTGGTCATAGTCTTTTCTCCTATTTTTATACCGATACAGTATTATAACTAAAACAAATCGTTGACGAATTCCTCGGGGTCGAAGGGCTTGAGGTCGTCGACGCCCTCGCCCACGCCCACGAACTTCACCGGCACGCCCAGCTCACGGGCGATGGCGATGACGATGCCGCCCTTGGCCGTGCCATCCAGCTTGGTGAGGACAATGCCCGTGAGGCCTGCCGTTTCCTTGAAGCTGCGCGCCTGAATGAGGCCGTTCTGGCCGGTGGTGGCGTCCAGCACCAGCAGAGTTTCCCGGCCAGCATCGGGCAGCTCACGGTCGATGATCTTGCGGAGCTTGGCCAGCTCGTTCATGAGGTTCTGCTTATTATGCAGGCGGCCGGCGGTGTCGCACAGGACAACATCTATGCTTCTCGCCTTGGCGGCCTGCAGAGCGTCGAACAGCACAGCGCCGGGGTCAGCTCCCTCATGCTGGCGCACGATGGGCACCTCCGCACGCTTTGCCCAGATCTCCAGCTGGTCGGCAGCGGCGGCGCGGAACGTATCGCCGGCGCAGAGAAGCACCTTTTTGCCCTCGGCCTTGAGGCGCTTGGCCAGCTTGCCGATGGAGGTGGTCTTGCCCACGCCGTTGACGCCGATGACAAGGATCACCGTGGGGCTTTTGGAGGTGTCGAGGGCGGCGCTGCCCACGGACATCTTCTGCAGCAGGATCTTGCGAAGCTCCGCCTTCACCTGCTCCGGATCCTTCATATCATAGCTGAAAACGGCGTTGCGCAGGGAATTTACTGCCTCGGTGGCGATGCCTACGCCCACGTCGGCCAGAATGAGGGACTCCTCCAGGCCGTCAAAAAAGTCGTCGTCCAGCTTTTCCCAGTTCACATCGCCGAACCAGGCCTGCTTGAGCTTGCTGAAAATGCCCATGTTGCTGCCTCCTTACTTGATCTTCATTTCCTTGCTGAGTTCGTTGAGGTTGGCGGTGAGCACCGTGGAAACGCCGCGCTCCTGCATGGTGATGCCGTAGAGCACGTCCGCCTCCTCCATGGTGCCGCGGCGGTGGGTGATGACGATGAACTGAGTCTTGCCGGCGATGCGCCGCATATAGCGGGCGTAGCGCACTACGTTGGACTCGTCCAGCGCCGCCTCGATCTCGTCCATCACGCAGAACGGCGTGGGATGCACCTTCAAAATGGCGAAATACAGGGCGATGGCCACGAAGGCCTTCTCGCCGCCGGAGAGCAGGGACAGGGTCTTGAGCTGCTTGCCGGGGGGCTGCGCCTTGATCTCGATGCCGCAGCGGAGGATGTCATTTTCGTCCTCCAGCTCCAACGTGGCGCGGCCGCCGCCGAACAGCTCCAGAAACGTCTCCTGGAAACTCTGCTTCAGAATTTCGAACTGCGTGGCGAAGATCTCCGTCATCTGCTTGGTGATCTCCTCGATGATGCCGGCCAGCTCCTCCTTGGCCTTCTCCACGTCGTTGCGCTGGTCGGAGAGGTAGGTATAGCGGGTGTTCACCCGATCGAACTCCTCGATGGCGCCGATGTTGATGGGGCCGAGGCTCTTGATCTCCCGATTCAGCTCCGCGATGCGGCGGGTGGCCTTGGGGATGCTCTCCAGCTCCACGCGGAGGGTCTGGGCATCGCTGTGGCTCAGCTCGTAACGCTCCCAGAGCTTATCCAGAATTTGCTTTTCCTCTATGGCGCTGCCGTTTAATTTGCCCTCCAGACGAGTGACTTCGCGCTCGCAGCTGAGGAGGGTGTCGTTGCAGGTGCGGCTGAGGCGGTCGGTCTGGCTGCGCTGCGTTTCCAGCGCCAGCTTCTCCTCCGAGAGCTTCCGGAGCGCCGCGCGCTGCTCCTCGATGCCGCTGCGCAGGGTCTGCGCCTGCTGCAGCTGCCGCTGCTCCTCCGCCTGCGCCTGCTCCATGGCCTGCTGCATTTGGCGGCGGAGGGTCTCCCGATCGGTGTGCTCGCCCTCCAGACTCTCGCGGAGCCGAGCAAGATCCTCCATGCTGCGGCGGGCGCTCTCGCCCTCGGCGGAAAGCGCCGCCTGTCGGGTCTTCGTCTGCGTCAGCGCGTCGGTCAGCTCGGTGACGGCCTGCCGGCAGTCGGCCTGCTCCTGCTGCAGCTTTTCCATTTCCCCGCGAAGCTTCTCCGCCTGCGCCTCATGGCCGGCAATGGTACCGCGGAGCGTTTCCATGCGGCCGGCGTCGGCCGACGTACGCTTTTGCAGGTTCTCCCGCTGCAGGCGCAGACTCTCGGACTGAGCCGCCAGACTCTCCAGCAGAATGTCGAAGTGGTTCTTGCGTCCCTCAAGCGTCAGCACCCGATCATTGGCCTGCCGCTGCTGCTCCTTGGCCACCTCCAGCTCATACTGCGCCTTTTGCAGCTCCCGGGTGGCGCTGTCGGCCAGGAGGGCGGCGTCCTGCAGCTGAGCTTGGATCTTCTTGCGGCTCTTTTCCAGCTGCTCCAGCTCGCCGGAGCGGGAGAGGATGCCGGCATTGCGGTTGACGCTGCCGCCGGTCATGGAGCCGCCGGCGTTGATGACCTGCCCGTCCAGCGTGACGATGCGGAAGCGGTTGTCGTGGCGCTTGGCCATTTGGATGCCGCAGTCCAGATCCTCCACCACCACCGTGGTGCCCAGAAGATTCTCTACAACGGCGCTGTATTTTTCTTCATAACGCACAAGCTCCGAGGCGACGCCCACGAAGCCGTACTCATTTTCCAGCCCGTTTTCCCGCAGACTGCGGCCGCGGATGGTGTCCAGCGGCAGGAAGGTGGCGCGGCCGCCGTCCCGCTGCTTCAGAAGACCGATGGCGTTCTTGCCGTCGTTCTTCGTGTCAACGATAATATGCTGCAAGGCGCCGCCCAGCGCGATCTCAATGGCCACGCTGCAGTCTTTATCTGCGTGGATCAGGTTGCCAACGGGGCCGTGGACGCCGGAGAGCGTCCGCGCCTCGGCGGCACGCATGACGATCTTCACCGCCTTGGAAAAGCCCTCGTACTCCTTTTCCATTTCGCTGAGCAGGCGGATGCGGTCGGACAGGGTCTTCTCCTGCAGGGAAAGCCGGTTTTTCTGCTCCGTGCTCTCCTGCGCCCGCCTCTGACGGCCTTCCATTTTCAGGCTGTGGCCGCCGATGATATTGGACGCCGCCTGCTCCTCCTCGCGGGCTGCGCGCAGCTCCGCTTCGTTATCCGCCGCTTCCTTTTGGGCATTTGCCAGCTTTTCCTCGTTCTGCGCCAGCTCCTCCGTCAGCTCACGGGTGCGCCTTTCGATCTCGTCCGCTCCGGCGGTGATGGCGGACAGCTCCGCCTGCGTCTGCGCCGCGCCGGCTATTTCACGCGCCTCCTGCCGGCGCAGCTCCTCCAGCTGGGCGGCGACGGCCTCGCCGCTGCCGGCGCCG
>OMQS01000139.1 GCA_900313295.1 uncultured Eubacteriales bacterium | reverse complement strand
GGAGCTGGCGGACGGCACCATCACGGACTATCCCATGGGCTTTGCCCAGTATCAGAGCGTGAAGACGCAGGAGCGACGGGAGAGCGCACCGGCCGTGCGGGAGAAAAAGGGCGACACCCGTCCGCCCCGCAGCGGACGCAGCCAGCAGGCCGCCCGACGTCAGCTCACCATCTGCGAAAGCGCCATTGCCAGGCTGGAATCGGAGATCGCCGCCCTGGACGAGGAGATGCAGCAGGTGGGCTGTGACGCGGAGAAGCTGGCGCAGGTCTACGAGAAAAAACAGGAAACGGAAGCTGCGCTGCAGGAGCAGATGACCCGCTGGGAGGAGCTGAGCCTGCAGCTGGAGGAATGAGAAAGGAGCGCGAAGCAATGAGCGACATTTTATGCGTATATTATTCCCGCACCGGAAAAACGGAAAAGGCCATGACGGAGATCGCCCAAGCGCCGGACGCCGAGCTGGTGAAGATCGAGGACGGGCAGGATCGCAGCAAGCTGAGGGGCTACTGGCGCTCCGGCCTGGAGGCCATGAGCAAAAAGCTGTGCCCCATCAAGCCTTTGCAGACGGAGCGGCCGCTGCAGGAGTATCGTTTGGTCATCATCGGTACCCCCGTCTGGGCAGGTCGCTGCTCCAGCCCCGTCAAGAGCTTTTTGGCGCAGAACGCCGAGAGCCTGCCGCTGGTGTCCTGCGTGCTCACCCGCGCCGGCTCCGACCGCTGCGACGATGTGCTGGCGCATATGGGCACTTTTCTCAAGCGCATGCGCCTGACGGATGTGTCCCTGCGGCCGGACGATGCCGGCTATGAGTTCTGGCGGGACAAATTCATTCAGGACACCAAGAACGCCCTGGGGCTGTGAGCCGATGGAGGAAAAGCTGAAACAGGCCGCCCTGCGGCTGCAGGAGGTGGAGCTGCTGCTGGCGCAGCCGGAGGTATACGCCGATCCTGCCCGTCTGCGCGCCCTCACCCGAGAGCAGAAGGAGCTGACGCCGGTGGTGTCGGCCTTCGGGGAGCTGGAGGCGGCGCGGGCTATGCAAAGCGAGGCGGAGCAGATGCTCTCCGATCCGGAGCTGCGGGAGCTGGCGCGAGAGGAGCTGCGGCAGGCTAAAGAACGGCAGGAGGCGCTTTTGCAGGAGCTGAATCTGCTGCTTTTGCCCAAGGATCCGGACGACGACCGCAGCGTGGTGCTGGAGCTTCGCGCCGGTGTGGGCGGCGAGGAAGGGGCGCTTTTTGCCGCGGATCTGCTGCGGATGTACCTGCTCTATGCCGACAAATGCGGCTGGCAGACGGACGTGGTGTCCCGCAGCGACACGGAGCTGGGCGGCGTCAAGGAGGCCACCCTCACCGTGGAAGGCGCCGGCGTTTACGCCCGCCTCAAGTTCGAGGGCGGCACCCACTGCGTCAAGCGCGTGCCGGAAACGGAGAGCGCCGGCCGCATCCATACCTCCACGGCCACCGTGGCCGTGCTGCCCGAGGCGGAGGAGACGGAGCTTTATATCGCGCCGGAGGAACTGCGCATCGACACGTTCCGCGCCGGCGGCGCCGGCGGCCAGCATGTGAATAAGACCGAGTCCGCCATCCGCATCACCCACCTGCCCACGGGCACGGTGGTGGAGTGTCAGGACGAGCGCAGCCAATATAAGAATAAGGACAGAGCCATGAAGATTCTGCGCTCGCGGCTCTATGCACGGCAGAAGGCGGAGAGCGACGCCGCGCAGGCTGCCCGCCGCAGGAGCCAGATCGGCGGGGCGGAGCGCTCCGAGCGGATCCGCACCTACCGGTTCCACGAGAAGATCGTGGTGGATCATCGGCTCACGGGCGACGAAAAGAGCTTTCCTCTCGGCGCCGTGCTGAACGGGGACTTAGACGGCATCATCGACGCCCTCATCACCCGCCGTCAGGCCGAGGAATTATTGCAGCAGGCAAATGTCTAAATATATGAAGTATATTAATAAGGAGGAACCGATTATGTTGGCACCCAGAAAAATGCAGTATGATAAGGCCGGCCCCAAGGTGGCCGAGGCTCTGAACAAACGCTATTTTGAAGCCTATTATTGCCCTGACCGTGCTGCGGCGGTGGAGAAAGTCCTGGAATTGATCTCCGCAGACGATACGGTTTCCTGGGGCGGCACCCTCACGGTGGACGAGCTGGGCATCAAGGACGCCCTGCGTCGCCGCGGCCAAAAGCTCATCGACCGCGACGATGCCCAGACCAACGAGGAGCGGGTAGAGCTTATGCGGCAGGGGCTGCTGGCAGACACCTTCCTTACCTCCTCCAACGCCGTCACCGAGGACGGCCAGCTCTTCAACATCGACGGCAACGGCAACCGTGTGGCGGCCTTCTGCTACGGCCCTAAGCAGGTCATCGTGGTGGCGGGCATGAACAAGGTGGTGCCCGACATGGACGCCGCCTACAGCCGCGTGCGCCATTACACCGCCCCCGGCGTGGTGCAGCGCTTCCCGTCGGCCAAGACGCCCTGCAATGTGAACGGCCTGTGCGCCGACTGCAAGAGTCCCGATAGCTGCTGCTGCCACTTTGTCCACACCCGTCTGTGCCGCCCCGCCGGCCGCATCAAGGTGGTGCTGGTCGGAGAAGATCTGGGGCTGTGACATATAGAGCGATATAGAATAAAGAAGGAAGTAATTTGAAAACAAGGGTATTTCACCCCGAAAACGGGGAAAATGAAATCAAAGAAGCCGCGCGGATCATCCGCGACGGCGGCCTTCTGGGCATCCCCACGGAAACGGTGTACGGTCTGGGCGCGAATGCCCTGGACGAAACGGCGGTGCTGCACATCTTTCAGGCCAAAGGCCGCCCCCAGGACAACCCCCTCATCCTCCATGTGCCGGACGAGAGCTGGCTGGAGCGGTACTGCGAGGAGGTGCCGGAGACAGCCTATCTTCTGGCGGAAAAGTTCTGGCCGGGGCCGCTCACCATGATCCTGCGGGGCAAGGACATCGTGCCCAGGCGCACCACCGGCGGCCTTTCCACCGTGGGCGTGCGCTGTCCGGATCACCCCGTGACGCGGGAGATCATCCGGCAGGCCGGCGTGCCGGTGGCTGCCCCCAGTGGCAACACCTCTGGCCGTCCCAGCCCCACCAGCGCGGCGGACATGCTGGAGGACATGGACGGGAAGATAGACGGCATCGTGGACGGCGGCGCGTGTCGGGTGGGGGTGGAGTCCACCATTATCGACCTCACCGTCACGCCGCCCCAGCTCCTGCGCCCCGGTGGACTGCCGCTGGAGGCGCTGCGGCAGGTCATCGGCGAGGTCTCCGTTGACAAAGCGGTGACGGGAAACGCCTCTCCCGATGCGCCCCCCCGAGCGCCGGGCATGAAGTACCGCCACTATGCCCCCCACGCGCCGGTGACGGTGGTCACCGGACAGCCGGAGCGCAGCGCCGCGTATATTCAGGCTGTGGTGCAGCCGGAGGAGGGCGTCATCTGCTTTGAGGAGTTTCGGGAAAAGTTTGAGCCGCACACCCTGCAATCCCTCGGCTCGGCGGAGGACACCGCCCAGCAGGCGCACCGTGTGTTTGACGCGCTGCGGCGGTTCGACAGCACGGATGTCACCCATATCTATGCCCAGTGCCCCGATGACGCGGGTCTCGGCCTTGCGGTGGGCAACCGCCTGAAAAAAGCAGCGGGTTTCCATGTGATAAACGCCGACGCGCTGCCGGATCTGGTCATCGGCCTCACCGGCGGCACCGGCAGCGGCAAGACCAGCGCCCTCTGCGCCCTTGAAAGGCTGGGCGGCCATATCATCGACTGCGACGCCGTGTACCATCGGGAGCTGGCGGCCAATGCCGCTCTGCGGCGGGACATTACCCGCGCCTTCGGAGACGTATTCTGCAATAAAAAGCTGGATCGGCAGAAGCTGGGGCAGGTGGTTTTTTCCGACCCGGACGCGCTGGGACGGCTCAATGACATCGTGAATTTCCATCTTCTGCCCAGTATCCGTCGGGAGGCGGAGGGGCACCTCATCGTGGGGCTGGACGCCATCAACCTGTTTGAGAGCGGCCTGGCCGCCCATTGTCGGGAAACAGTGGCGGTGCTGGCGCCCGCGGAGCAGCGGGTGAAGCGCATCATGCAGCGGGACGGCATTTCGGAGGCCTACGCCAAGCTCCGCATCGGCGCCCAGCAGCCGGATGAATACTATCGCCTGCGCTGCAGCCGCGTTTTGGAGAATCGCCATGACACGGCGGCGGAATTTTCGGCGCAGGCAGAGATCTTTTTCAGAGAATTGATACAGGAGGTATTTGACCATGAGTGAAGAAAGAAAAGCCCTGCGGGAGAAGCTGCTCTCCCAGCGGAAGAATGGCTATGACCGCATCAAGGCGGAGGAGCTGCCGGCCATGGAGCGCTACTGCGGCCTGTATAAGACCTTTTTGCAGCAGGGCAAGACCGAGCGGGAATGCGCCCGCAAGACCGTGGAGCTGGCGCAGCAGGCGGGCTTCCGCCCCTACGAGCGGGGCATGGCGCTCAGCGGCGGCGACAAGGTCTATCGGGTGAACCGCGACAAGAGCGTCATGCTGGCGGTCATCGGTAAGCAGAGCCTTGCAAGCGGCGCCCAGATCGTGGCCGCCCACATCGACTCCCCCCGTCTGGATCTCAAGCCCACCCCCCTGTATGAAGACAGCGAAATGGCCTTTTTCAAGACCCATTATTACGGAGGAATCCGCAAGTACCAGTGGGTGACCATTCCCCTGGAGCTGCACGGCGTGGTGGCGCTGAAGGACGGCACCGTGGTGCCCGTGAAGCTGGGCGAGGGGGACGAGCCAAAGTTCGTCATCACAGATCTCCTGCCTCATCTGGGCGGCGAGCAGGGCAAAAAGCCCTTGAACGAGGCCGTCCCCGGCGAGAGCCTGAACATCCTGCTGGGTTCCTGCCCCTGCGGCGAGGAGGACGAGAAAGACCGCGTGAAGCTCCATGTGCTGGAAAAGCTCTATGAAAAGTACGGCATCACCGAGGACGACTTCACCTCCGCCGAGCTGGAGGCTGTCCCCGCCGCCCAGCCCACGGACATCGGCCTGGATGCCAGCCTCATCGGCGCCTACGGCCACGACGACCGCGTGTGCGGCTATGCGGCGCTGCAGGCCATTCTGGAGCTTTCCGCGCCGGAAAAGACCGCCGTGTGCATGCTGGCGGACAAGGAGGAGATCGGCTCCATGGGCGTCACGGGTATGCAGTCTGCTGCCTTCGACACCTTTATGCACGACCTCTGCGACGGGCAGAATGTTCCCCTGCGGGTCTGTTATGAAAACTCCTTCTGCCTCTCCTGCGACGTGACGGCGGCCTACGATCCCAACTTCCCCGAGGTCTTTGAAAAGCGCAACGCCGCCTATGTGAACTACGGCATCGGCCTGTGCAAGTACACCGGCGCCCGCGGCAAGTCCGGCGCCTCCGACGCTTCGGCGGAAACGGTGGCCTATGTGCGCCGCGTGCTGGACGAGGCGGACGTACTGTGGCACATTTCCGAGCTGGGCAAGGTGGATGCCGGCGGCGGCGGCACCGTGGCCATGTATATGGCCAACCGCAACATCGCCACCTTGGACGCCGGCGTGCCGGTGCTGAGCATGCACGCCCCCTTTGAAACCGTGTCCAAGCTGGACTGCTACATGACCTACAAGGGCTGCAAGGCCATTTTTGAGGCAAAGTGAGCGCATAGCCGGCTACCGCATTAAGCCTGAAACCGGAAAAAATGCAGCATTGCCGCTGCACAGATGAGTGCGAAAGCCGCCGCCTTGAGAGGCGGCGGCTTTCGGTTGACAAGATGTGAAATCATGGTATAATACACATAATATGCCATATCGTCTTCGCAAGAAACGGAAAAGGAGAAAGACTGCAATGAGCGATCAGTTTGTGCTTTCCTGCTGCTCCACGGTGGATCTTCCCTATGAGCACCTTGTGCAGCGCAATATTCCCGTGCTGTTTTACACTTATGTGGTGGACGGCCATGAGTATGTGGACGACATGGGTCGTGACCCGACGGCGTTACCGCAATTCTATGCTTTTTTGCAGCAGGGAAAGCTGCCCCAGACCTCTCAGATCAATGTGGCCGCTTATGCCGAGTTCTTTGAGCAGCAGCTGCAAAAGGGCGACCTGCTGCACATCGCCTTCACCTCCGGTCAGTCCGGCTCGGTGAATAACGCCTACATCGCGGCGGATATGCTGCGGGAGAAGTATCCGCAGCGCAAGATTCAGGTCATCGACTCCCTGTGCTCCTCCTCGGGCTACGGCCTGCTGGTGGACGAAGCCGCCGACCTGCGGGATGAGGGCAAGTCCCTGGAGGAGGTAGCCCAGTGGGTGCTGGCAAACCGTAACCGGGTGCACCATCAGTTTTTCTCCTCCGACATGACCCAGTTCCGGCGCACAGGGCGTGTGTCCGGCGCAGCGGCCATGGTGGCCACAGTGCTGAACATCTGCCCCATCATGCGCCTGAACGATGAGGGGCGCATCATCGCCTATGACAAAGTGCGCGGCAAGAAAAAGGCCGTGGCCGTGACGGTGGAGAACATGCTGCAGCACGCGCAGAACGGCGCCGACTATGCCAGCCGCTGCTATGTGTGCCATTCCAACTGTCGGGAGGACGCCGAGCTGCTGATGGCCGCCATCGAGGAAAAGTTTCCTCATCTCCGTGGCAAGATCCTCCTCTGCGACATCGGCACCATCATCGGCTCCCACGCAGGCAAGGGCACGGTAGCCGTGTTCTTCCTGGGCGACGAGCGCCCGCACATGGAATAAACGCTGCCGAAAACTCCCGCGGAGGCAAGCTCCGCAAGGCTTTTTATCAACAGAACATTTGGAAAATGGAGAAAACAGCTTGGAAGATTTTTTGAAGGAAAGCATGAACTATCTGGCTCACGAGGACGGGCAGGTGGGCGCCTGGCTGGAGCGGGAGTACCGCCGCCAGCAAGAAAATATCGAGCTTATCGCCTCGGAGAACATCACCTCTCCGGCGGTGATGGCCGCCGTAGGTAGCTGCCTGACCAATAAATACGCCGAGGGCTATCCCGGCCGGCGGTATTATGGCGGCTGTGAGTATGTGGACGAAATAGAGCGTCTGGCCGTCGACAGGGCGCGGCAGCTTTTCGGGGCGGAGCACGCCAATGTGCAGCCGCACTCCGGGGCGCAGGCCAATCTGGCGGCCTATGCCGCCCTTTTGCAGCCCGGGGATACGCTGGTGGGCATGGATCTCTCCGGCGGCGGCCACCTCACCCACGGTTCCTCCGTGAACCAGTCCGGCAAGCTCTACCACGCCGTCAGCTACGGTGTAGACCCCCAAACCGGCCGCATCGACTACGATCAGGTGGAGGACATCGTAAAAAAGAACCGCCCCAAGCTGCTGGTGGCGGGTGCCTCCGCCTATCCCAGAGCCTTGGATTTCAAGGCTTTTGCCGATATTGCCCACCGCCACGGCGCTCTGCTGCTGGTGGACATGGCGCATATCGCCGGCCTTGTGGCCGGCGGGCAGCATGAAAGCCCCGTGCCCTATGCCGACGTGGTCACCACCACCACCCACAAGACCCTGCGCGGCCCTCGCGGCGGCGTGATCCTGTGCCGTGAGGAATGGGCGAAAAAGATCGACAGCGCCGTTTTCCCCGGCATGCAGGGCGGGCCGCTGCTGCACGTCATCGCCGGCAAGGCCGTGTGCTTTCGGGAGGCCATGACGGCGGAATTCAAGGAGTACGCCCGCCGGGTTGTGGAGAATGCCGCCGCTTTGGCGGAGGCCATGCGCAGCGAGGGCTTCGAGCTGGTCTCCGGCGGCACGGACAACCACCTCATGCTGGTGGATCTGCGCAGCCACGGCGTCACCGGCCGCGCGCTGCAGGAGCGGCTGGACGAGCTGCACATCACCGTGAACAAAAACGCCATTCCCAACGATCCGGAAAAGCCCATGGTCACCAGCGGCGTGCGCATCGGCACCCCCTGCGTCACCAGCCGCGGCTTTGATGCGGCGGATATGCAGACCATCGCCCATTGCATCGCCCGCGCCTGTCGTGGCGAAGCGTCGGACAG